>JAYTTR010000349.1:0-5858 GCA_043744935.1 Gemmatimonadaceae bacterium | reverse complement strand
ACCACCACCCGCCAGCACCGTTAGCTTGTCGCCCGCCTGCTGTTGCAGCGCGTTCAACCGCAGGGCACCGTCCAGCGCCGTTGGCGCTTGCCCTGCGGTCAGGACATAGTCCACACCCAGTTGCAACAGCGATGCCATCGCATGTGTCGCATTGGGCGTGCGGTCAAACGCCCGATGAAACGTGATCTTGAGCGGTCGCGCGATCGCAATCACTTCCGCCATGCGTTGTACGTCAATGGTGTCATCGCTGTGCAAAATGCCGAGCACGACGCCATCAGCACCAAGTGCGCGCGCGGCTACCACATCATTACACATGATGTCAAAATCTTCCGACGTATAAACAAAGTTTTCGGTATTTGGCCGGATCATCACGTGCAGCGGCACATACAACTCATCTCGGCAACGCGCGATTAACCCGAGCGACGGTGTCGACCCACCGTCACCGAGTCCGCAGAGTTCAACACGGCCGGCGCCAAGCTCCTGGACAATGCGCGCGGACGCAATCGACGAGCAACAGGCTTCGAGTAGTGGCTGGGTGCGCATAGTTGGCATCATCAGTGGGCTGCGGCGGTTGCGATACCGGAAGCACTAGCCGCGGGACGAAACAGGAGGAGAAAAACAACAAACACACCGAGCGCACCTAGCGCCGGAACCTGCCAAATCTGGAGCCAGTCGTGCGTGGTCACGTGCGCTGCATCGGTCGTCGCAAAACGGCTCACCACTGAACCCGACACAGACGCGCCGACGAGATAGCCAAATCCGTTCGTGACAAGATTCAAAAACCCTTGCGCAGCCGCACGAATTTTCGGACCCGCGCGCTCGTCGGTGTAAATCTGTCCGGCAACGAAGAAGAAGTCGTAACACACACCGTGCAACAAAATGCCCACGTACAGCAGCCACATTCCACTGCCTGCATCACCGCGACTAAAGGCGAAATACCGGACCGCCCACGCGAGCATGCCAACCAGCATGATGATCTTGATACCGAAACGACGGAGCACGAACGGGAGCAGGAGCATGAACCCCACTTCCGACATTTGACCAAAAGTCTGGATGAAGGCGGGATCGGGCGCTTTGACCTCATTCAAAAAGAGGTTTGCAAACGAGTAATAGAATTGCAACGGGATACACAGCAGGAATGATCCCAACACGAAAATCGAGAAATCTGCGTTGCGCAGCAACTGGAGGGCGTCGAGGCCAAGCGCGTCTCTCCCACTGAACGGCGCACCAGCCCCTTTCGGTGGCGTGTGAGGCAGGGCCAGGGCATAGAGCCCCAGTACCAAGGAGGCCCCGGCGGACAGCTGCATGGGCAACGCCAGCTTGTCGGCGTGCAGCACCTTCCCAACCAGAATACCGGCCGCAATCCAGCCGATCGTCCCCAGCACGCGAATGATGGGGAAATCGCGCGCCGGGTCTTTCACATGTTGGAAGGAGATCGAATTGGTCAGCGAGAGTGTCGGCATGTAGCAAAACGCGTACGCCAGGAGCAACGGATAGAAGCCACTCCATGTCGTCTGCAGGGAGAGCGCCCACATCAATCCGGCGCCGAGTACGTGCAGGATGGCCAGCAACTTCTGACTCGCAAAAAAACGATCCGCGATAATACCAATAAAGAACGGGGAGACGATCGCCGCGATCGCCGTGGCCTGATACGCACTCCCAATTTGCGTATCGCTGAACCCACGGGTTTGCCCGAGGTAGGTGGCCATTGTGACAAACCACGATCCCCACACGAAGTACTGCAAAAACATCATCGCCGAGAGCTTGACCTTGGCGCTCGGCGGGCGGAATGGGGGCATGATCGATCCTGAGAGAATCGGGCGGACGGCGGGGAGAGGGGGTATGCTACGCATCGGTTCATAATCGCGAAAGATATTTTCCACCCATTTCGCGTCCGAAATCCAAACGTCCTTTTTCCGTCAACGACCTCATGGATCACTCTCCCGGCTTTCTCGCGCATGTGCTCGCGCGCAAACCGCTGGTCACCGAAGTTTCCGTTGCCGATGCGCAGCGCGCCCTCAACCAAAATTCTGCTGCGCAATTGCTGGATGTTCGTGAGGATCGCGAGTGGGACGCGGCACACGCGGTCGGTGCGACACACGTGGCGCGCGGTGTGATTGAGCGTGACATCGAGAAGTTGGTGCCGGCCAAGGACACACCGGTCTATCTGTATTGTGGTGGTGGGTTTCGGTCGGCGCTCGCTGCCGATTCGCTACAGCAGATGGGCTACACGAACGTGCATTCGGTTGACGGCGGTTGGCGCGCGTGGCAAGAGGCCGGCGCCCCAATGGAAGGTCCGGAGGCACCGGTGGACAGGTTGCGCTTCCCGATTGGCAAACACGCGCGCCAAGACACGTATACGGCGGACGAACGGGCGGCCCTCATCGCACGTGTCGCGGCGCAGCCTGCCGCCCTGGCGGCCGCACTGAGCGGCATGACGGAGGCGCAACACGAGCAACCGTATCGGCCGGGTGGGTGGACAGTGCGTCAAGTTGTGCATCACATGGCTGATAGTCACATGCATCTGTACATCCGCATCAAGCTCGCACTGTCGGCGACGGAGCCGACGATCAATGCTTTTGATGAAAACGTGTGGGTGCACATGGCCGACGTGAGCGCGGTGTCGCCGATGGTGTCATTGTCCCTGTTCGCCACCGTGCACGAACGATTGGTGGCCGTACTGCGAACGCTCACTCCTACGGACTTTGAGCGCGGACTGATGCATCCGCAAAATGGACGCATGACCGTCGAACAGGTGCTCGCGATGTACGCGTGGCACGGCGATCATCACATCGCACACGTGCGCCTTGTGAAAACGGGCTGACGTTACGGAAGTCCCTCGATGATACGTGCCATCTCTCCGACAATGGCAATTTGCGCCGTTCCAGAAATTCCGAAAATACAATACAGAATACCGGTCGATGGCGCACTCATGGTGCGCCATCCCTGGCCATCGTAGCGGAGCACCGTTCCGCTGTCACCCGCCGCATAGATTTCGGTTGGGCCGCGGCCCCACAGCGCACGCAAGTTTCGCGTGGTGGGCACCGATTGTCGTTGCCACGACGCCCCATCAAAACGCAGCACGGTCCCACTGTCACCAGCGATAAAAATGTCGTTCGCCGCCGTGCCCCAGATAGCGCGAAAGCGCGGTTTCGTCGGGACGCTCACCGGTGACCATCGTCCACCGTCAAAGCGCAACACCACTCCAGAGTCTCCAACGGCATACACGTTGGACGCATCGCTGCCCCACACGGCGCGAAGAAATTGCTGCGTGCCGCTCGACTGAGGACTCCACGATGCGCCATTCGAGCGCAAAATTGTGCCACGCTCGCCAACAATGACCTGTTGACCAGCGCCACCACTCCAGATGGCGCGTAATAGCAGCGTGGTCGGCGACGCTTCTTTGCGCCAAGTACTGCCGTCGTAACGCAGAATAGATCCCGTGTCACCAACCGCAATAATTTCGGTTGGACCGCTTCCACTAATGCCATACAAGTCGTTCGTACCGGGGACGCGCGCCGCGCTCCATGCAGTGCCGACACGTTGAAACACCGCACCACCCAACCCCACGGCAAACATCGGTCCGCCACCCGCACCACCACTGTACGTTGAAAGCAACGCTGGATCTGAAATCTCTGTTGTCCCAGACGCCGCCGCACCGGCACCGCGCACCGTCAATACCGTGCCCCACCATCCCGCGATGCGCAACGTACCATCACCACGCGTGGTAATCGCCCGAAGATTTTGTCCGCTGCCAAGCGTCAGGGCCGTCCACACCGCGCCGTTGAAGTGGTACGTCGCTCCCGTATTACCGACGGCGTAAATGTCGTCGAACGCGCGACCCGTGAGCGCGAAAAGATTGGCCGAACCCGGTGTGGTCATGGCTTGCCACGCAATGCCGTCGAAACGCCAGATGGTACCACTCACACCAACCGCAAACACGTTGCCAACACTCGTGCCCCAGACGTCGAAGAGCGGTGTAGATGAGGGCGTGATCATCCGTGTCCACACGACGCCGTTGTAGCGTAAAATGACCCCGTTATTGCCGACGACAAACAGGGAATTGCCGTTCGTGCCCCAGATGCCCCACAGGTCATCTGTAACGGGCGTGGTTTGCTGTGTCCACCGTTGCCCATCCCAATGAAGGATTGTGCCCTTGTCACCGGCGGCGAAGACATCATTCGCGCTCAATCCCCATACTTCGAGCAACGCCGAGGTGGTGGTGCTTTCGACCGCTTGAAAGCTGGTGCCATTGCCGTGCAGGATGACACCGCCGGTACCGACCAACCAAATGTCTGTCGGCGAGGCGCCCCACACGCCGACCAATGTTTCTGTGGTATTGAGCGCGATGCGTTCCCACGAACCATCGGCCTTTGAGCGCAGCAACACACCGTTCTGACCCGCGCTGTAGGTCGTGCCCGCGCCGTCATCCCAGATGCCCAGCATCGTGGCATCGGTGAGTCCCGCGCGTGCGACGCGCCATTGCTGCACGCCCGGTGCAGGCGGAGTGACGCCAACTTGCGCCGTGGCAGACAGTGTTCCGGATGACGCCGTAATGCGCGAGACACCAGGTGACACGGCGCGCACGCGACCGCTCGCATCAACACTCGCAATGGTTGGCGCGTCGCTGCGCCACGTCAGCACACTGTTCAGGACGAGGACGCCCGTGCTATCACGTGACTCCACCGCAATGCCGACATCTTGTCCCGCCTGCAAAAATATCGATGCCGGTACTGCGGTAATCGAGGCGATGCGGGCGCCGAGCGGCGGTGGCACCACGATGTCGACCGGGGTGCGTTTGTCACACGCGTTTACACCGACCACTAGCAGGCCGCACAGGGCGGCAGCACGCACACAGGCAAGTCGCATACAGCGCAGCCTAGTTGTGCGCGGGCATCGCGCGCAACACCGGCCGCACCCATACCTTTCTTCATGTTGCGACCAACGGAATAGCGTCAACCCATCCCGCGCAAACGCCTTTGAATATTTCACGTCTACCGTCGACATGTCTGTGGCAATTCGCTTCGTAAAATTCGCGCTCGTCGCGCCGATCATCCTCGCGTCGCTCGTCCTTCCCACCGTGCTGCAAACGCAGCCGGTCGCCCCGCGTCCGTTGGGCCCTCCACCGAATGCCGAGGTGTTTCTGGTGCCGCTCAGTTTGGCGGGGGGCGTTGTGAAAGTTGGCGTGCCCGCCAACGTGACGCGCCGTGATGGATACGACAATCAACCAGCGTTTGCGCTCGACTCGAAATCACTGTTTTTCACGTCGAATCGCGGCGATGGGCAAACGGATATTTATCGATTCGATTTGAGCACAGGCTTCACAAGGCCCGTACGCAAAACCGTTCCCGAAAGTGAATACTCCGCGATGCCAACGCGCGATGGAACGGCCATCACCGTCATCCGCGTCGAAGCTGATTCGACCCAGCGCGTGTGGCAACTTCCACTGAACGACGACGCGCCGTCGGTAAAATTCGCGGACATCAAACCGGTTGGATATTTCGCACAGGCGGATGATTCCACGTGGGCACTGTTTGTTCTCGGCGCGCCGGCGACGTTGCAAATCGCGCACTCCGGCCGCGCGGGCGCAGATATCGTCGCGCGTAACATTGGTCGATCGCTCCACCGAATTCCCGGATCGACGCGCATCAGTTACGTGCAGAAAGGGACAAGCGGCTCGCCGTGGTATGTGATGGCGTACAATGCGAGCGCGCACAAGGCGGACACGCTTGTGCGCACGTTGCCCGGCAGCGAAGACGTGGCGTGGATCGACAGCACCACGATGATCGGCGGACAGGGCAGCGCACTCTTTACGTGGCGACGTGGTGATGCGGCGTGGAAACCGCTCGCAGATTTTG
>JAYTTR010000348.1:0-1532 GCA_043744935.1 Gemmatimonadaceae bacterium | reverse complement strand
CACACACCGGGCAGTTGCTCGGTGCGGTCATCGGCACGCCGGAATATATGGCCCCTGAACAGTTGATCGGTGGGAGCGCTACAGTGCAAAGTGACTTGTATGCCGCGGGCATAGTGTTGCACGAATGTCTGTCTGGAACGACGCCGTATCGTGCGGACACACCGATGGCATTCTTTGCGCGTAAGCTCGATACGCCGCCGTCCACCGTCATCCCAGATCGACGAACGCTCGCAACACTCGCAACGCGCAGATCGAGCGCTTCGAAAAGCGCGCTTGAACAATTAATTGTGCAGATGACCGCACCCGATGCACGGCATCGACCTACGTCCGCGTCCGCGCTGTTGGCGCGCTTCAGCCGACTCCTCTAGCGCTTGCATCGACTATTCATCGATGCACACATCATCGGTGATAACGGCAATTGCTTCAGCCTCACGCCAGGCGTCTTCCAAAGCTGACAACTCGCCCGGCATTCGTTGGCGTTCCGCATCTTCGTAAACGGCAATTCCCAGTGCCATTCGTGCGATGGCAGTCGGACCAAGGACCCCTGCGTCGTCGTCCCGGAAGATGCTGTTCTTTCGCCGAGTCACCCGCAACGCACCGCTGCGGCGGTTATACCGTTCGGCGTCGCCCGAGAAGGCCTGCCGGTGCGGACGAGATCGAGACCACCAGTCAACGTCGCGAGTCCGATATCCGGTCGACACGCGCACGGTCGTTTCGCGATATCGTCGTTCGCACGCGTCAACGACTTCCCATCGCGACTCGATCGGTGAAGGATTCCAATTGAAGCAATACTGACACACGACCTAACGGCGACCGCGCGCCGCGTCAAAGGCCAGTCGACGACCAGCAGGAAATGTTTCGAGCACGTCACTACGCCCGAGGCTTTTGCGACAAAACAAACACGTCGAGTACATAACATCCTCCGGCGCTTCGCGTTACGACTGAATTAAGATCGTCCGACAGGTTATTCGGCAATATCAATTGCACCGGCAGATGGCGAACATTCCAACAATTGCCTCGTCTCACGGCATGCAGTGGCCCAGCCGTAGCAATACCGGTCGATCTCGCGCGTCCGTTCACCTCTGCTCCGCTCACTGATGACCTCTTCGCGTTTGCCACGATTCCCGGATGCTGCGCCGCAAAGTGCACCAATGTCAATCGACAGCTGCGCTGGATGCGCGCACGTTGATCGTCGAGGTTTTTTGACAACGGCGTCGCTGGTATCACTGGGGCTGTTCGTTGCCGCGTGCGGAAACGGTACCATTGGTGGACCGACCGACATTCCGGGTATCGCGCTGACGCCGCTCCGCGTTGATCCGAAGTTGATGCCGGCCTTGAGCGAAATTGGCGGACGCGTCGTCGTGATGCCCGTCGACGGTGCGCCGATCGTGGTGGAACGACTGACCATATCGAAATACCGTGCATTTCTTTTGGCGTGTCCACACAGAGGGACGACCGTCGATCTCACCACCGACGGCTTTCTCTGCCCAAACCACGGCGCACGTTTTTCGCGTGACGGAGTGTGGCTTGGC
>JAYTTR010000347.1:0-1540 GCA_043744935.1 Gemmatimonadaceae bacterium | reverse complement strand
CCGCTGTGGGTTCGCGGCGAAATTACCGATTTCAAGGCGCATCGAAACGGTCATTGGTATTTCGCGTTACGTGACGCGGAAGCGCAGGTGCGCTGCGTGGTTTGGAGTTCGCAACAGCGTCGCATGCCCGCTCCGCCCGACGATGGAATGCAAGTGCTTGCGCTTGGCCAGATGACCGTGTGGCCGGTGCGCGGGGATCTCCAGTTTTCCGTCAAGGCGATTGAGGCCGAGGGTGACGGGCTCTGGCAAAAGGCGCTTGAACGGACTCGCCTTCGCCTGGAAAACGATGGGCTGCTTGACGCTGCGCGGAAGCGTGCACTGCCTGCATTTCCGCGTCGTATTGCCGTCATCACAAGCCCGGATGGTGCTGCGCTGCACGACATCATCACTGTTGCGCGTTCGCGCAGTGCGGATGTCGAGATCGTGGTAATTGCCGCTAAGGTGCAGGGTGAGGGTGCGCCGGAGTCATTGGTCGCTGCGCTCGCGCAGTTGGAACGATGGCACGATGCAGATCTGCTGATCATCGGCCGCGGTGGCGGCTCGCGGGAAGACTTGTGGGCGTTCAACGATGAACGGGTGGCTCGCGCGTTGGCCGCGTGCTGCATTCCCACTATTTCGGCCGTTGGCCATGAGGTGGATTTCACCATTTGCGACCTTGTCGCGGATGCTCGTGCGGCGACGCCATCGGCGGCAGCCGAACTCGCAGTGCCGTCACGACGGGACGTGATTGCGCGCGTCGCGTCGCTCAGTACGCGACTGGCGTCGGCCGCTCGTCGACGAGAGGAACGTGCGTCGGCGGCGTTGTCACAAGTGCGGAAGCGTTTGTCGTTGGCGGCGGAACGCCTGGTGGAACGGCGCCGTTCGCGCTTAGAGGTAACCGCGGGGCAACTGGATGCCTTATCACCGCTTGCGACATTGGCGCGTGGATTTGCGGTGGCGCGGACGACAGCGGGCGCTACTTTGAGCGAACGGGGGCGATTCTCGCGCGGCGCGCCGTTTGACCTCTGGTTGCGTGACGGCATCATCGCCGCCGTTGCAGGAGAGAGTCGCGATCTGCCCGACGGAATTCCAACGATTTCAGTAGAGGAGCGCGCATGACGTTCGAGCAGAATCTGCAACGCCTCGAAGAGATCGTTCGAGAACTTGAGCGGAGCGATGTCGATCTGGAGCGTGCGCTCATGCTCTTCGAGGAAGGCATCGCGCATCTGCGCAGCGCGAGTGCTGCGTTGCAGCTCGTCGACGCGCGCGTTCAACAGTTGGTGGAAGCTGCGGACGGATCGTTCTCCGTCAGTGAGCTTGGGAGCTAAGCGATATCGTGTCGACCACGGGCTCGGCTTCGAACCTTTCTGCGTCATCGTTTGCCAGCGAGCGCGTTGCGGTGCAACAAGCACTCGATGTGTTTTGCGCGCGCTGGCTGTCGGATATTTCACCACTCATTGCGGAGGCGATTCGCTATTCGCTGCTTGGTGAAGGGAAGCGCCTGCGCGCGATCCTCTTGCTCGAGGCCTATCGAGCGTGCGGGGGTATTGCCGATGCGCGA
>JAYTTR010000346.1:0-5912 GCA_043744935.1 Gemmatimonadaceae bacterium | reverse complement strand
TGGCGAGCGAAACCTGAATCGGCGTAAAGTTGCCAGCGTCTTTCAATCGACCAAGATGCAGCGCGACCAATTGCCCCTTCACAATTTCGGTGAGCATGTCCGCCAACCGCACCTGCTGAATTTGAAAGCCACCGATCGGGCGATCAAACATCACGCGCGTTTTCGCATACGATACGGCCTCTTCAAAGCAGGCGAGCGCGGCGCCGAGTACACCCCACGCAATGCCAAATCGCGCTTGCGTCAGACACATTAGCGGACTCTTCAAACCGCCAGACCCCGGCAATAGCGCATCGCTCGGCACATGGACATCAACGAGCACCAGTTCCGATGTGTCGCTTGCCCGCAACGACAGCTTTCCCTTTTGATCCCGAGCAGTGAACCCTGGCGTTTTTGTATCAACGATAAAGCCGCGGATGGACGTATCGTCGGTGCTGTCGCCTGTCTTGGCCCAAATGATCGCGACATCAGCCATCGACCCGTTCGTAATCCACATCTTTGCGCCGTTGATCACCCAACCGCCGTCAGCCTGTTGCCGCGCTCGCGTGATCATGCCGGATGGATTCGACCCAAAGTCGGGTTCGGTCAAGCCGAAGCAACCAATGAGTTCTGCTTTTGCCAATTTTGGCAAGTAGTGCTGCTTTTGCGCCTCGGAACCGAATGCAAAAATCGGATACATGACGAGTGCACCCTGGACGGACGCAAAAGAACGAATGCCTGAGTCGCCGCGCTCAAGTTCTTGCATGATCAACCCATATGCCACGCTCGACAAACCGGCGCAACCGTACTCTTCAGGCAAGGACGCGCCAAGCACGCCAAGCTCTGCTAACCCCGGAATCAACTCTTTCGGAAAGCGACCTTCGACGTAGCACGTGCCAATGATTGGCAGAATTTTTTCGTCAACGAACGCGCGAATCGTATCGCGAATTGCACGCTCCTCTTCGGTCAGCGCCGCATCGATGTTGAAGAGGTCGGCTGCGTTCGCCGTGAGTTCGACAGACGGAAGCGCAGGAATTGCGGCGGCGGCGAGCAGATCGAGAGCCATGGGAACGCGATGCGGGAAGTGAGTGTGAGCTGTCACAGAAATCTAGCGGCGCCAGCGCAACAATTGGTGAGTAACAAGTTGCATCGGTGAAATCGCACGCTGCGCTTATTCACGTTAGAATTAGCGACAGGTTCCCTCCTCCATCCATAGTCGACTTCAAATGATCTCGATCCGACGCTTGCTCGCAGGCGCACTGGCCCTTGGCGCCGTTGCCTGTAGCAGCTCCTCCGACAACACCGTCATGATTCCACCGACGCCCCTTATTACGCTCAGTGCAAACACGAGCGCCGTCACTGTTGCCTCCGGCAGCAGCCAAACGGCGACACTGACGGTCGCGCGCATCGGCGGCTTCACTGGCGATGTCGCGCTCGCGGCCACCGGCGTACCAACCGGTGTGTCAGCGACCTTCAATCCGGCGTCGATTACGGCGAGCGCAACGACGAGTGTGTTGACAGTTGCCGTTGGCGCCAGCGCCGTCGCGGGCACGAGCACGATTACGGTGTCGGCAAGTGGCGCCGGCGTGACCACGACTGCCATTACCATTGCACTGACCGTTCCACCCGCAGCACCAACACCGGCCATTACGCTGACGGCTGGTGCAAGCGCAATCACCGCCGGTGCCGGTACATCTGGCACGGTGCCGCTCACGATTTCGCGCATTGGTGCTTTTACCGGTGATGTCGCGCTCGCGGCCACTGGACTGCCGACAGGCGTAACCGCCGCATTTACTCCCGCGACGCTAGCGGCCGGTGTCACGTCCAGCACGTTGATGCTAACCGTAGCTGCCGGAACGGCCGCTACTACTGGCTCGGTCGTTGTGACAGCAACCGGCACCGGTGTCACCGCGCAAACGGCAACGGTCGCGCTGACCGTCACGGCATCGTCAGCACCAGACTTCGCGCTCACGGCAAGTCCTGCGTCACTTTCGATCGTGAGTGGCCTGACGGGCACGAGCACCGTAACGATTGCACGCACGGGAGGCTTCGCGGGCAACGTCACGTTGGCGCTCGAAGGAGCGCCTGCTGGTGTGACCGGCGTCTTTGCGCCAAATCCTGCCACGGCTGGTACGTCAACATTGACGATTTCGACCACCACAGCAGCGGCGGCAGGCACGTTCAATCTCGTTGTGCGTGGAACCGCATCGGGTCAGACGGATCGCACAACAACGATTGCGCTGACGGTTGCTCCGGTCGCGGGCATTTCACTCGCCATTGGTTCTCCAACATTGTCTGCCGCGGTTGGCGCAACCGCAACAAGTACGGTGACAATTGTTCGCGCGGGGAGCTTTGCGGGAGACGTTGCGTTGACGGCTGAAAATCTGCCGACTGGTGTGACGGCGTCGTTTGCTCCGGCAACACTGACGACTGGTGTGACCACCAGTACGCTCACGCTCACTGCGGGTTCGACGGCTTCAGCGGCCACAACGAACATCACGGTTCGCGCGACTGGCACGGGAGTGACGGCACAAGCCGGAACGATAGCGTTCACGGTAACGGCGGCGCAGGGCATCACCGTTGCAGCGAGTGCGGTCAGCATTCAGCAGGGCGCAACGGGAGCAAGCACGATCACCATCACACGCCTGGGTGGATTTGCGGCGACCGTCAACCTCGCGGTCACAGGGCTACCGTCGGGTGTCACGGCGACGTTCACGCCGGCCGCAGTGACTGGCACCACGTCATCGTTGTCGTTTGTTGTAAGCGGAACAGCAACGACGGGCTCATTTAATCCAACCATTACGGCAACGGCAACGGGCGCCACCACCGTGACCGCAACAGTCCCGCTGACGATCACCGTTGTTGCGACGGGTGGCGCCGCAGTGGCATATCGTTTTTGCGCGGCGGATGGCATCCCCACGTTCTTCGCGTATCGCAACGGTTCGACAGGCAGTTGGACGCCGGTCACGATCGGCGCAAATAGTACGTTCAACTTTTCGCTGACAGCTACGACGGGCCAGGTCGCGTTTGCGATACCGAGCACGGCGAACGGCGTGCAGGTTCAAGTATTGCTCTACGCGGCGTCCGAATTCGCCGGCATTGCTTCGCAGCAATGTGTCAGCAATCCGCAGACGAAATCGGTCACCGGTACCGTGGCTGGACTCGTCATGGGTCAGAGCGCAACGATCACGCTCGGCAATGGCACTGCGACCGTGAGCGCAAATGGCGCGTTCACAATTATTGGCGCGACAGACGGTGCGAGTGACCTCGTTGCTATCCGTGGCGGCTTTAGCACACCACCGGACCGCGTGATCATTCGTCGCAATCTCAATCCAGCGGCGGGTGCATCACTCGGTGCAGTGCTGGATTTCGGCGCAGCCGAGGCTGTTGCTCCCGCGAGTGCTTTGTATACCGTGGCGAACGTGAACGGAGAGGCAATCTTCGCTTCCAACACGTTTCAAACAGCGAATGGCAGCACTGGCAGCTTCGCCAATTTTACGGCAAACGCAACCAGCCCCGTCACCCTGTTTGGCGTGCCAGGCTCGCTCACGCAGGCTGGTGATTTCCATGCGGCGACGGTGTTCGCCTCCACCGACCTGGGTGCGACGTTGGTGGTCTCGCGCGGTGCGTTCCAATACAACAAAGACGTAGCGGCTCGCACGGTCACGTTAGGCGCGACACCAACAGGGCCCACGCTCACCTCACTTGCATCCGCGCCGTATGCACGGCCTCGCGTGCAGGGTACGTGGCAGTCTGACTACGGCGACGTGGTCAATGGATCGTTCACGCAAGGTAATGCCCGCTCGTGGACGATTACCGGATCGCGTGCCTACTTCGGAACGAGTTCGTCCACGTTCGACTTTGACGTGCCCGACCTGACGGGAGTCGCTGGCTTCAACAACTCGTGGGGCCTGGTATCCGGCGCGTCAACCAACTTCGGATTTAACGTCTTCGGCGGTTTCCGTGGACTTACATCGATTGCCGAAAACTCCAGCTTCAAATTTGGCGGACGCAATTCCACGATTACGCTTTAGTCGTATGTAACGTGCAATTGGTGCAACAACGCCCCCAACAGCATCGGCTGTTGGGGGCGTTGTTGTATTCCGTGCGTTTATCGCGCGGTATCCTCGTCTAACCAAATGCGCTTTTGGAACGACGCGTCTCAAGCGGCTTCACCTCTCGACAGGCGGCCGCTGTGATGCCGAGCTCTCGGCACTTACGCCGAAATTCCCGACCATGATCGATGGTTTGCCGTGATTCATGCTGCCACTGATGCACCATTTCGTGCAGCAACGTATGGAGGGCCTCCCTCCACCCGTGGCGCACCACATGTTTTCGTGACAACACAATCTCGGCCGCTGTAAATCGCGTGCCCGGATCGTAATGGCCCAAACGCGTGGCCATGCGCCCCGACAATCGGATGGGTAACGTCGCGAGACTACCGTCAAACCAGCGAATGTTGAGCTCGCGGTGCGCATCTGTGAGGTGCGCGAGGATGGCGAGATCACCGGGTCGCGCTGGCTCCATTCGACGCGTCATTGGCGCGCGCTCGACATCGTGCGAGAGAATCGCATCTCGCGCGGCAAGGCGAGCGGATTTTGTGCGCGCCATGGCAAACGTGACAACGGCGCGAAGCACCAACTCAGGTGCGTCGGCGTAGCCTTCATGCACACGTAAGGTGCGACCGCTCAAGGACACCATGACCGTGCGCGTACGCATGAGGACCAGCGCATCAACGCCGCGCAACCCAAGATCCTGGAGGCGAGAAAAGAGCACGGCGGTTCGTGCACGTGTGGCGCTCCGCCCGCGCGACGGCGGTTCGCGCGGCTCACTGGACGAGACGTCGACCATGGCCGGCGGCACCACGACATCGGCCGGTACTGATGCGAGCTGCACCACCGAAGACGGTACAGCAGCCAACGCAGTATTCGCGTCGGTAAAGTCGAAACCCAACTGTGCAAGCCATGGAATGCGCATCGCACAGAACATTGCGCTACCGCTTCACAAATCGGGAGTGCTAGAGAGCGCGCAATGCGCCCGGGGGCGCGGCGAGCGAGCGGACATGGTCGATCATCGCACGCAGCGCGTCGAGTTGATCGGCGATGACGGTGTGTCCAACGCCTGGATAGATCCGCAGGTCAACATCCGCGCCCAACGCCGCGAACGACAACGCTGAATCGCGCACGTGTGATTCGGGGATGTGCGGATCTGCATCGCCGCAGGCCAGCAGCACCGGCGTGTGGTGCAACGAGCGCTGGTCGTGTCGCACTGCGCGATTGTCGCCAATCAGCGCACCAGCAAGCGCAGCAACGCCGCCGTAAGATCGCGGTGTGCGCGCGGCGTATTCCAACGTGAGACACGCGCCTTGCGAGAACCCCGCGAGCACGATGCGCTCCGTGGCAATTCCCACGGCAACGGCCGATTGTACCGCACGATCCACCGCCGAGAATGCGGAATCAAGCCATGGTGCGTTCGTCTCGACCGGATCGAGAAAGCGATGCGGGTACCACGAATTCCCGGACGCCCGCGGCGCAATCACCGCACCGTCAATCGCACCAACCGCGCGAGCTAACGGCAATAATCCTTCAGGTGAATCACCACGACCGTGCATGAGTACCAGCGCGTAGGACGCTTGCGTGAGTGGCACGCCCGCGCGGCCGGGTTCGAGCGCACCATGCGGATCATCAACGCGCGGCATGTTCGCGTTACTGTGCATGGTGCGCCTCCACGTCGGCCGATCTTGCCACATACGACCGAATACCGAGCGCCGCTTCACCGCCGTCGTACGGCCACGCGGGATGCTGGATCGGCGAGAGCGACGGTTCGATCTCCGCGCGGTGCGCTTCAAGCCATGGCGGTAGGCGTAGCGCGGTGCCCGTGGTCGTCACAGGTTCATCAACCAGAAATCCCGGACCCATCGTCGCCAACTCCACGAT
>JAYTTR010000345.1:0-1550 GCA_043744935.1 Gemmatimonadaceae bacterium | reverse complement strand
CGCACCATCACTGTGAAACTGAAGGACGCAGACTTTCGCACGCGATCCGCGCAGCGCACACTCGCACGGCCAATTGAATCGGAACAGTCGGTGGCGCGGGCCGCAAAAGCGCTTCTCCGAGGACTTCGAAAACGCCGTCGCGTTGGCGTCCGATTGTTAGGCATCGGCCTGTCCCACTTTGGCGAAGACGCGCCGTCACCGCCCCAGCTCGGGCTGTTCCCCGCGCCAGCGACGACGCCCCAGCCGGACGAGCCAATTGAAGGCGACAGGGATCGGGCGCTGACACGGGCACTGGATCGCATTCGAGATCGTTTTGGCCACGCGGCGATCTTGCCGGCACGCCTCGTCGATCCGGCCCACAATACCGGCCCAGGCGTCGAAGAGTAAACACTTCGACAAGCGGCGCTTCCGAGTCGTGCGAGGCTCGTGTATTTTCCGCGTGTCCCCCGTTTCTGGGTGGCGATCACTTGGCTCCGGTTCGACCGGACGCGCTTTCCTGACGGGGTTTGAACATGAGCGGCGAATACAATCCGAACACGCAGGGCTGGCCCTTTGCTGGCGTGGTGTGTCTCCTCACGCTCGGCTTGTTGTTTTTTGCCTACAGCACGCATGAACGGACGTACCTGCATCCCAGAAATCCCATGAACCAGCAGGTGTTCCATGCGGAAGACGTGGCGAAAGCCGCGCACAAGGGTGACGCGAAAGTCGAGGGACATGCCGAAGCGCAAGTGAAGCACTAGTCGGGAACCGGTGGCGTTGACGCGTTGTGCGAAGATCCAGTCGCACGGCGTTTTTAGTGTGCATTGTTATACATAGTTTTTTTCAATGCTTTCTGACTACGCATTCAATTTGACGTGCACCATACAATATGGCAAATATACGTGTGCGCATCGAGGATTGCGCGCACCCACCGTTTGCGACCTCGCCGGAGTGCCCATGTTTGAAACGTTGCAAAGCAATCTCCTCTCGCCAATTCCGCTCGCATTCGCGCTCGGCGTTCTCGCACGTCTGATCAAAAGTGAATTTTCACTGCCAAAGGATTTGTATACATCGCTGTCGATCTACCTGCTCTTTGCCCTTGGACTCAAGGGCGGTGCAGAGCTCGCGCACTCCTCGTTTCACAGCATCGCGTGGCCTGCGGCAGCAACAATTCTGTTGGGATGTATCACGCCCCTCTTGGCCTTCGCGACGCTGCGATGGCTCGGCAAATTTAGCAGTGCCGACTCGGCCGGCATCGCTGCACACTATGGCTCCGTAAGTGCCGTGACCTTCATTGCCGCACAGCAATTTGTGCAACGCATGGGTGTCCCCGCCGAGGGGTTCATGCCGACGCTCCTCACGCTGTTGGAAAGCCCCGGGATTCACATCGCGCTTGCGATCGGCGCCGTGCAGCGTTCCCGCGCGTTGGCCAAGGCGGGCCAGAGCAACAGTGGTGCGCTTGGACATGTCTTGCATGAGGTCCTCACCGGTCGGACGATGGTGCTACTGGTTGGTGGATTGCTCGTGGGCTTCCTGATGGGCGCACCAGGGTGGGCCGCCGTCAGTCCATT
>JAYTTR010000344.1:0-5943 GCA_043744935.1 Gemmatimonadaceae bacterium | reverse complement strand
CCGTCCCCGACGATCGCACCAGTTGCACCAGTTGCACCAGTTGCACCAGTTGCACCAGTCGCAACGGTCGCGCGCAAAAAATCACCGATGTTGCTCGGAATTGTCGGCGCGGTTGCTGTCGCAGCGGGGGCGGTCTTCATGTTGCAACGCGGCGCTGGCGGCACGATCACGGCAGCGCCGACTGACAGCCTGCAGCGGAACGTCGCCACACAAAACGTACCGACGCCCCTTAGCGCAAAATCACGGCGTGCGTCGGGCAGTGCTGCGCCTACGAGTCCGGCACTAGCCTCTTCAGCCGCAGCAGTAAGCGGTGCCGCACAACCCTCTGGGACGGTCACGCCGGCGCCGCAGTCAGCGATAAGCGGTGGTGTGATTAACCTCGACGCGGTCGAAGCGAAGCGTAAACTCGACGAGATTCGCACGCAACTAATCGACCCCAACGCAGACGAAGTGTCTGCGGCAAAGCGCATCCCCGAGCTGCTGGGGCTCATAAAGCGACTTACGTCATCCACGGATAGCACGCTGGCGTGGATTGCACTTGCGAATGCGTACGCCATGTCCGGACAGCCGGACGAAGCGTGCGGTCCGATCAGGAATGCCGCGCGGTCCGCCAGCGCTGGTCAGCAGACCATTGTTCGAAGCATGAAGGCATTGCTTCCAAACTGCGGTCCATAGATTTTGTCGGATTAAGTAACGCTTCTTGCCGGCATCGCTATGGCGCAATTCATGCTGTTATTAGTGTGTAAAGCGTCACAATTAATGTTAACGCGTCCTTTACGTTCGGACGTGTAGCGTTACACTGTGATGCATCGCATCCCGACGAAAGGGATATTTCTGTTTTCTACGACTGGCGATCAGGTGGCCATTCAATCCATGCCAATTCAAGTCCGAACGCGCATCGCGCTCTTCCTCGCTGTTGTTGCGGCACTGACGGCCTGTGGTGAAACCACCGTCAATGCTCCTCTCGCCGCGGGCAGCGTTGCCGCGACCAACGCCATCATCCTCACGGGTCCGGTTGGATCAACGCTGCCCGATCCGGTGCGCGTCACGGTGCGAAGCACTGACAATCAGCCACTCGCTGGCGCGACGGTCACGTTTAGCGTGACGAATGGCGGTGTTGCTAATCCGTCAAGCGCCATCACCGACGCGAATGGCGTCGCCATCACAAAGTGGATCCTTGGTCGTACAATTGGTGCGAATGTGCTGACAGCCGCGTCAGGCAACGTCTCCACGTCGTTCACGGCCGTAGCAAGCGCCACCAGGGCGGCTGCGGTCTCGGGCGTGACCGGCGATAACCAGAGCGCGATTGCGGGCACCGCCGTTGCAACCGCGCCAAGTGTCAAGGTGACGGACGCGTTTAACAATCCGGTCGAAGGTGTTGCGGTCACGTTTACGGTGCTTACCGGTGGTGGTCGTGTTACGACCGGCGTTGCGCGGACGAATGCCGCCGGTACAGCCTCGGTCGGAAGTTGGATTCTTGGCAATGGCACCGGCGTGCAGACATTGGCGGCGCGCGTTGAAGACAACGGTGTGACGGCAAATCCTATCATTTTCACCGCATCGGCAACAGCTGGTGCGGCGTCGACGGCCAGTGCGGCGTCGTCCACGTCGCAAACGGCGGCGGTTGGAACGTTCGTGGCAACGCCGCCAAGCATTCGTGTCAATGACGCGAACGGCAACCCGGTGGTCGGTGCGCAGGTCGCCTTCGCTGTGACGTCTGGTGGCGGCACGGCGACCGGCGTTTCGCAGCTGACCGACGCGCAAGGTGTTGCGACGGTCGGAAGTTGGTTGCTGGGGACTGCCGTTGGCGCGAACACGCTGACCGCTGTTGCAACCGGAGCGGGCAGTGTGGTGTTCACTGCGTCGGGCACCGCCAGCGCCGCCTCGCAACTCGTCGCGTCGGCGGGCGGCAGTCAACGTGCGCAAGTCGGCAAAGCCGTTGCAATTTCACCGACCGTTATTGTGCGCGACATCTTCAATAATCCCGTCGCTGGTGTCGTGGTCAACTTCACGATTGGCACGGGTGGTGGCACGGTCGTAGGGGCGCGTCAAGTGTCCGACGCAACAGGAACCGCGGCGGTTGGCGCGTGGTTCTTAGGTGACGTACCGGGCGCGAATTCACTCGTGGCAAGTTCGGCCGGTCTGACGTCGATCACGTTTACCGCAATCGGAGATCCAGGACGTCCGGTGTCGATGGTTGCGAATTCCTCGATCACGCAAAGCGGTGCTGCTGGTGCGATTGTCGGCGATTCGCCAAGTGTCATTGTGCGCGATCAAGTCGGCAATCCTGTCGCAGGCATTGTCGTGACGTTCACAGTGTCGGCGGGTGGTGGAACGGTCACTGGTTCGCCTGCCACAACCAACAGCGCGGGCGTTGCGACTCTGACGTCCTGGGCGTTGGGTGGCACTGTTGGCGCGAACACGGTCACAGCGACGGCGACCGGCTTACCGAGCGTTGCGTTCAACGCAACCGGTACGGCAGGGGCGGCGGCGGCGGTCGCGATTGTTGCGGGACAGAGCCAGGTTGGCTTGCAGGGCACGAACGTGGCCGTACGTCCAAGTGTCAAAGTGACGGACGCGAACGGCAATGCGGTAGTTGGTGCGACAGTCACGTTTGCCGTGCTGAGCGGCTCGGGTAGTGCGACGGGACTCACGCAAACGACCGACGCGGGGGGCGCTGCAACGGTGGGCGGCTGGACGCTTGGTATCGGTGCGCAGAATCAACTCACCGCGACCGTGACTGGCGTCAATATCACCGGGAACCCGGCCACCTTTGTCGCGCAATCGGCAACGCAGGTGTTGCTGGTCTCGACAACGCCTGGTCCGATCGCGCCTGGTGGCACGGTGAACGTGTCGGTGCAGCTTGCTGACGCGGCTGGCGTTGCGGTGCCGATTGCCGGCATCTCGATGACCATCTCGATCACCGCCGGCGGCACGGTGGGTACGCTCAACGGCACGGGCAATTCGTTCTATTCACTGGTCACCAACGCCAGCGGCGCGATCACATTCCCGACAGTCGTGACCGGCGCCGCGGGTACGCGTGGCTTTACGATCACGGGTAGTGGTTTGGCCTCTGCTGTCACTGCCGTCATCACCTTCAACTGAGAACCATCACCATGAAACGTGTATCGATGACCACAATGGCGATGGGTTCTGCGCGCCACGCGTTCGTACGTGCCATTGGACTGGCCGTCCTCGCTGGTGTTGCCGCGTCGGTGGCGCAAGCACAAGCAGCGAGCGCGTCGAAACAGATCATGCAGGACAGTTGGCGCCTCTCGGCAACCGCTGGTGCTTACGTGCCACGATCTGCCGTGATCCTTGCTGCGGATGGACGCAACACGCAGCTCGGCGCGGCGCCGAGTGTTTCGCTCGAGTTGCAGTATTTGGCAAACCACCGTATTTCGATTTACGCCAGCGGTGTTGGTGCGTTCAGCACACTCGCCACGGGAACGGCGATCCAGCCAACCGCGACGGGTCCATCAAACAACGTGACGCTCATCGGAACGACCGGCGGTTTGGTGCTTGGTTTGTTTGGTGATCGCTTCCAGCCCACCGTGCGCATTGGCGGTGGATTGAAAGGCTACATGTTCGATCTGAAAGGCGCGACGAATCAGTGGCGTCCGACCGGCGATTTCGGTGTTGGATTTCGCGGCGCCGGCAGTGGTCCGATCGACATTTCAGCGGAAGTGCGGTATCTGCCTAGCACGTTTGATCAGGGCAAGTTGCCGTTGCGCGGGATCGTTCCTCAAGCGCAATCACAGACGGATTTGATGTTCACGATTGGTGTGAGTATCCGACCGTAACATGACGTTTGACTGATGGAGCAAGACGGGCACTCGAACTTTGAGTGCCCGTTTCGCGTTAGATGAGCATGTCCAGCACTCGCACTCCGACAATTCTTTGGCTTCGCAACGATCTCCGGGTCGACGATCACGAGCCGCTAGACCGTGCCTTGCGTTTTGGCGATGCGGTCGTACCCGTTTTTTGTGTCGACCCGCGACAGTTCGCACAACTACCAAGCGGTGTGCCAAAAACGGGCGCGTTTCGCGCGCGATTTCTGATCGAAGCGCTCGCTGATTTGCGCACGACATTTCGCACCATGGGTGGTGAGCTCATTGTCCGGTATGGTCGACCGGAGGCAGTGCTCCCGGCGATCGCGCGTGAGGTCGATGCACGTCGAGTACTGATGCACGAAGAAGTCGCTTCAGAGGAGACGGCGATCGAAGCCGATGTGGCGGCGGCACTCGACGACATCGGGGTGTCACTCAATGGGATATGGGGTCATACGTTGTACCACGCCGATGACTTGCCGTTCGATCTCGCATCGCTCCCCGATGTGTTCACGAAATTTCGCAATCGCGTCGAGCGCGAGAGCGTCGTGCGCCCACCGCGCGATGCACCACGCCGCATGAGTACGCCCGCGATCGAACCGGGGGTGTTGCCAGATCTGCAAGCGCTCGGTCACAAGGAAATTGTGGATGATGCACGCGCCTTATTTCGCCCAATAGGCGGAGAGACGGCGGCCCGTGCACGCCTCGACCACTACTTGTGGGAGACCGACGGCATACGAACGTACAAGGACACGCGCAATGGCATGCTGCGGGTTGACGATTCAAGCAAGCTTTCACCGTGGTTGGCGCTCGGGTGCCTGTCGCCACGACGCGTATTCAGCGAGGTGCAACGCTATGAGCACGCGCGCGTCAAAAACGACAGTACGTACTGGTTGATTTTTGAACTCCTTTGGCGCGATTACTTTCGTTTCATCATGGCGCAGTCAGGTGACCAGCTCTTCGCAATCAACGGGGTGCAGTCACTGCGATTTTCGTGGCGATCACTGCGCGACGCCTCGACGCGCGAGGATTTCGCACAGTGGACAGCGGGCACCACTGGATTCCCGATCGTCGATGCGGCCATGCGTGAGCTCTCGGCGTCAGGCTACACCAGCAATCGCGCGCGACAGAACGTCGCGAGTTTTCTCACGAAAAATCTGGGCATTGATTGGCGGCTTGGCGCAGAGTGGTTCGAATCGCTGCTCGTGGACTATGATGTCGCGAGCAATTGGGGCAACTGGGCCTATGCTGCAGGCGTCGGCAACGATGCGCGAGGCTTTCGTTTTTTCAATGTGATAAAACAGAGCCGTGACTACGATCCATCCGATGAGTTCGCGCGTCATTGGATTCCCGAGCTGCGGGAAGACAGTTTGGCAGCCTATCCCGCGCCGATGCTGGATTTATTTGCCACGGCGAAAGCCAACGAGGCTCGCTATCAACGCGCTGCGCGGGTGGCCAGCGTTGGTGCGCGCGTTTGAGCAGATGCGTTACTTGAGCGCGATCGGTCTCGCGCCACGGACATCTATGTGGGCCGCGCGACGCAAATGCACGGAATCCGCAGCGCCGACAAACGCCGCCGTGCTTTCGGTGCTTTCGAGGGCGCGCTTGAGCTGTGTAAGCCCGCCGCAGAGGTAACGATTGCAGATGTTGGAGCGCATGGTCCGCGGGAGTGCGCAGCCCACTGTTGTGTGGTACACACACGAGCCCCGGTAATGGCGCGTTGGCAAATGCGCGGCGTAGGAGGAAAGCAGCAGGGCTCCGCTTGCTTCGGGATGCTGGGCCCGCACGCGCGCTAAACTGTCGGCACGCAAAAACGCGTGATCACCACCCGCGGTGCAGCATTCGCCGCGACATGTACCACAGCTGAGTCCAAGAATTGCGGCAGCGTCCGCGCGATCGCTTGGCGCCGGATCCATTGCCGCAATCGTGTGTGCGGTCATGGCCGCCGCCTCGGCGGTTGGCGAGGTCGCGAAAAGGGTATCGAGATGCTTGGCTAATCGCGTCAGAAAAATCCGTCGCGTGCTTGCCGGCAACCTGGCCGTCTCTCTCGTGTTAGCCGGAATCAGTCCCACAACGGCAACTGCGCCATCGTACATCGCAGACTGCGCGTGCG
>JAYTTR010000343.1:0-5944 GCA_043744935.1 Gemmatimonadaceae bacterium | reverse complement strand
GCGGCCGTGCGTTCGTTGCGCGCATTGGCGAGCGACGCTGCGTCGCTGAGTGATCAATTGGTGTTCGTTGGCGATTCTCTGCGCGACGTCACCACGCGTGACATTGCCCTGATGCGTCCGGTCGATGGCGCGTCGCATGCACGCGTTGCGGTTGATCGCGCCGCGGCATTGGGGCGCGCGTTGGTACTGCTGACGGACGGTGAATTAGACGATGCTGATGCACTCGCCGATGCCCCGCAAGGATCACGCGTGCGCATACCGGTTCGTGCCGCAAAGCCTGATGCGGCCGTCGGAGAACTTGCACTGCCCAGTAGCGCGACTGCAGGCGACACCATCCAGGTCTCGACGCTCGTTGTCGCTGGCGGAGCCGGTGCGACCGATGGTCAATTGCAACTCTTGCTGGACGGTGTGCGCGTTGGCGCAGGTGTCGTGGCCGCATTGGCGCCCTACTCCTCGACGCGTATAACGCTTCCGTTGCTCGTACCACGCGGTGCGCGTATCGCACTCGTACAGGCGGTGCTTCGAAATGCAGGTGATATGGAAGCGCGAAACGATACACTCAGCGCGTCGCTGGAAATTGGTGACAAACCACCCGCGGTGTTTATCTCCACTGCGCCTGATCTCGACGTGCGAGAAGCGCTCACGGTCTTGCGCGGCGCGTTGCAACTCCCAACGCGCGCGTACTTGCGTTTGGCGCCCGGCGTGTGGCGCGAAGAAGGATCGCTCGCCCCGATTCGTGAGGACGAGGTTCGCACTCGCGCCGCTGCCGCGGGCATGCTCATCTTGCATGGCGATACCAATTGGGTGCCGCGCACCATTGCGCGCGGCGCACGTGCACTTTGGACGCCCGCTCCGCCAACCGCGCTCGCGCGTGCAGGCGAAGTGGCGCGAACACCAGAGTGGTACGCAACGAGCGCGCCCGCCTCCCCATTGGTTGGCGCCCTCGGTGGCTTGCCTTTTGATTCGTTGCCTCCACTCACGATCGCGGGACCCGCACGCGGGGATTTCACCGTACTGACCGCGAAACTCGGGAAGACTGGTGACGCAGTCCCGGCGATCGCCGGTCGGGAAACCGCGGGCGCGCGAACACTCATTGTTTCGGGTTCTGGTTATGCTGGCTGGGCATTGCGCGGCGGTCGCAGCGGTGAAGCGTTCACAGCGTTGTGGGGTGCCATTTTTGATTGGCTCTCCGCTGGTCGCGGTGATCTTCGCGCCGCGCGTCCCGCGTCATCGTCCGTGCGCGCTGGAGAGCCGATTCGTTGGCGACGTGGTGGTGCGGATTCGATCGTGACGGCAATACTGACGCGTCGTATAAACGGAGCGCCAGGCACTGCCAGCACTGACACCATCAAACTGCAGTTCGCGTCGGCATCGTTCGAAACTTCCGCCGCGCCGATGTCTGCTGGCGTGTACGATGTGCGCACCAACGGCGGTGCATCGGTGCTTGTGGTGAATGCGTCGCGCGAATGGGTGCCGCGCGCACCCATGGTTCGTGACGGTGCATTGTCGCGTGGGGCATTCTAGTCGGATGCCCCACGACTCTCTGATACGTGGTGGCCGTTCGTACTCGCGTTGTTGTTACTATGCGCCGAGTGGGTGGGTCGCCGCTTCGCTGGACTTCGGTAATATGGCGCGACTGTTTCGCAAGAAAGACGATGTCCCCAAACGATCGCTGTGGCAACGCGTCAAGGACATTGTACGTACCGATGTTGGCGTCTTGCTGCGCGGCGGCGTCAATGACGGATCGCTGGAAGCACTGGAGCAATTGCTCATTGAGTCGGACTTCGGTGTGACCACGTCACTCGCGCTGGTCGCGGATGTTGAGCGGTTGGCCAAACGCGGTGATGTGAAGAGCGAGGTCGAGTTTCGCGATGCGCTGGCCGAGGGCATCGAACGCGCACTGCGCGTTGGAAATTCTGATCCAACGCTCAACTCGGCTGCATCGGGTCCAACGATCATCCTCGTGATCGGGGTGAACGGCGCCGGTAAAACAACGTTCATCGGCAAGTTCGTTGCTGACTGTGTCGCTCAAGGGAAAAAAGTATTGGTCGGTGCCGCGGATACGTTTCGCGCAGGGGCGATCGATCAATTGCGCGTCTGGGCGCAGCGCTCACAGGTCGATTTTGTTGGCGGTGCGGCCGGTAGTGATCCGGCATCCGTCGCGTTCGATGCGGTCGATGCCGGTATCAAGCGCGGCATGGACATTGTGGTGGTTGATACCGCCGGACGATTGCATACCAGCGACGACTTAATGACAGAGCTGCGCAAGATTCATCGCGTGATCGCCAAACGTCTTCCTGATGCGCCGCACGAAGTCTTGCTCGTGCTGGACGGTACGATCGGCCAAAACGCGCTCGCGCAAGCACGCACGTTTTCAGCAGCGGTCCCCGTCACGGGCATCGTTGTGACAAAGCTTGATGGCACGGCAAAAGGCGGCATTGTGGTGGCGGTGCATGAGGCACTGAATGTCCCAATAAAATTTGTCGGATTGGGAGAGCAAATTGGTGATCTCGCGCCGTTTGACGCGGCAGAGTTCGCGAAGGAACTTGTGGAAACGTGAGCCAGTCCGAGAGCGAGCGGCGTCGGCGACCCGCATCGGGTCCGAAGCCAAAGCTCGCTCTTGACACGCCCGTCACGTACTTGAAGGGTGTGGGACCTGTGCGCGCCGAAATGTTCAAACGGCTCGGCATCGAAACTGCGGGCGATTTATTGCGACACATTCCGCACCGCTATGAAGATGCCACAACGGTCACACACATAGCGCGCGCCGAGGTGGGTCTCGATATCACGGTGCTGGGGAAAGTCATTGCGAAAGGCGTGTTACCCACGCGAAAGGGGCTACGCGTGTTTCAAGCTGTGTTGCAGGATGCGAGCGGGATGATCGAAGTGGCGTGGCCTGGACAGCCATTTCTCGATCGCACAATAAATAAAGACGATTGGCTGCTGTGCACCGGTCCCGTGCGTTTTTTTCACGGCAGACGGTTGCAGCCGCGCGAATACATCAACCTGGGCGCTGACGAAGAAGGCACGACCGAAGGTCGCGTGCTCGCGGTGTATTCAAGTACCGATGGATTGTCGGTGCGTGTGTTGCGCGCGCTGGTGCAGCAGTACCTCGATGCCCTGCTGCCGCTTGTCATCGACCCGTTGCCCTCGGCGTTGCTGCGCGAAGCGGATGTACCAGCACTGCCGGACGCGTTGCGTATGGTACATCGTCCAACGTCCGTTGCCGACGCACTACGCGGGCGAGCGCGCTTGGCATTCGAAGAGTTGCTCTGTGTGCAACTCCTGCATCGTCGCGCCAATCAACTCGCACGACAGGCACGCGGTGGCACCGCGTTTGTCAACAGACGAGACCTCACAACGAAATTTCGATCAGCGCTACCATTCACGCTTACGGGGGCGCAAGTTCGCGTCATACGTGAAATTGTCGGGGACATGGGGAGCTCGCGACGCATGCATCGATTGCTTCAAGGCGATGTTGGGAGTGGCAAAACCGTCGTGGCGCTTTTTGCGGCGCTGTTGGCGATGGAAAATGGTGCGCAAGCGGCACTCATGGCGCCAACAGAACTGTTGGCGGAGCAGCACATGCGAACGATTGGTATGATGTTGGCAACGCTGGGCATTGTTCCCGTGTTATTGACGGGACGATTGGGCGCGAAAGAGCGTCGGTTTGCGCTTGCGCGCCTCGCCGCGAGGGAACCCGCGTTGGCCATTGGCACGCACGCGCTGGTGCAGGACGCGGTGGCGTTTGCGAATTTGGGATTGGTCATCATCGATGAACAGCATCGCTTTGGTGTTGAGCAACGCGCCGCACTTGGTGCGAAGGGCGCAGCGCCCGACGTCCTGCTGATGAGTGCAACGCCGATTCCGCGGTCACTCGCGCTCACGTTGTACGGAGACCTCGACGTGAGTGTGCTGGACGAGCGACCGCCGGGACGGCAGGCCATTACATCGGTGCATCGGCCGGGGTCCGCACGCGCGAAGGTGATGGAGTTTGCGAACTCGCAACTCGATGAGGGGCGTCAGGTGTATATCGTCTATCCGCTCATTGAAACGTCGGAGAAGATGGACCTGCGTGCGGCGACGACGATGTTCGACGAACTCGTTGCGGGACCGTTTGCGTCGCGACGCGTCGCGCTCCTGCACGGACGGTTGCCGGGTGAACAACGCGACGCGGTGATGCGCGCGTTTCGTGATGGTACGGTCGACGTGCTCGTGGCAACCACTGTAATTGAAGTGGGCATCGACGTCGCCAACGCCACCGTCATGATCATTGAACATCCCGAACGCTTTGGTCTATCGCAGTTGCATCAGTTACGCGGGCGCGTCGGTCGCGGCGCTGCACAGTCGTACTGCATTCTACTGGGCGATGTTGGTGCGGATGCCGCTGAACGATTGGCAATGTTCACGGAAACAGAAGACGGCTTCGAAATCGCGCGCGCTGATCTGCGGCTGCGCGGCATGGGCAACTTGTTTGGCGCAAAGCAACATGGACTGCCGGAGTTTCGCTACGCAGATCCGCTACGAGACGACGTGCTCAACGAACGGGCACGTATCATTGCCGACCGCGTGTTGGCCGCAGATCCGACACTCGTGCAGCCAATGCACCTCGGGCTGCGAGACTTACTCTCGGTTGGTTACGCGCGAGCGCTGGAGTTGTTTCGCGTGGGTTAAGTACCTTCGAATCTCTCTTCATCTGCCGCTACGGTTGAAGTCCCCGACTAGCGGCCCTACCTTGCGTGTCCGTCTTCCCCTAAACACGCCCCATGATTGACTCTGCTGTTCGAATCGCCGACCTGAAGCACCACGCCGGTGCCGTTGTCACCGTCCGCGGCTGGGTAACTCACGTGCGGTCGTCCGGAAAGGTGGCCTTCGTGGTCGCGCGCGATGGCTCCGGCACGCTCCAGGCAGTACTCGTAAAATCGCAGGTGGCAGCCGAATCGTGGGACGCATTCGCCACGCTCACCCAAGAAACCTCCATCGAACTCGTTGGCGAGGTCCGCGCCGATGCGCGACAGCCCGGCGGCTACGAACTGGGCGTGCACACGCTCGCGGTTATTGGCACGAGTCCCGTGGACTATCCGATCCAGCCAAAGGAACACGGTGTCGATTTCTTGCTCGACAATCGACATTTCTGGCTGCGAACACCGCGACAAACCGCGATCATGCGAGTGCGTTCCGAGCTTGAACAGGCCGTACACGATTTTTTCTATGCGCGTGATTTTGTGCGCTGTGATACGCCGATTCTGACCGCCGCGATCGGTGAACGCGCGGGTTTATTCAGCACCGAGTATTTCGAAGAAGGTACGGCGTACCTCGCACAGACAGGACAGCTCTACGGCGAAGCACTTGCGGCATCGCTTGGCAACATCTACACGTTTGGCCCGACATTCCGCGCCGAGAAATCTAAGACGCGTCGGCATCTGACTGAATTCTGGATGATCGAACCCGAGATGGCGTGGTACGATCAGGATGACAACATGAATTTGCAGGAAGCGTTCGTGCGGTATCTCGTGCAACGAGTGCTCGAGCGCCGTGGGGAAGAACTGAAAGTGCTCGAACGTGACACGTCAAAACTTGATTGCGTGCTGGAACCCTTTGTGCGACTCGACTACGCCGACGCTGTGACGCTTGCACAGTCGAAGGGCAGTGACGTGCAGTGGGGCGAAGACCTAGGCGCGCCCGACGAAGCGCTCATTGTCGATCATCATCAACGTCCGGTGTTTGTCGTCAATTATCCGAAAGAAGCGAAGGCATTCTACATGAAAGAAAATCCGGCCGATCCGCGCACGGTGCGATGTGCAGATCTGCTCGCGCCAGAGGGCCGCGGTGAGATCATCGGCGGTTCGCAGCGCGAGGATGACTACGAGAAAATTTTGCGTCGTCTCACGGAAGAACGATTACCGGTCGAGGCCTACGGGTGGTATCTCGATTTGCGAAAATA
>JAYTTR010000342.1:0-5952 GCA_043744935.1 Gemmatimonadaceae bacterium | reverse complement strand
ATGGCTCGCGCCGTTCTCGCGCATGATCGGGTCGCGCGTATCCCCGTTCAGCATTTCGTTGCTGGCATTCCTGTTTGGTTTAAGCGCAGCGCTACTGGCATACCGCGGTCAAAACACAGTGGCGCTTGTCGCGTGGTTGATCAACCGTACGTTGGATGGTCTCGACGGGACCCACGCGCGCGTGCACAACAGACAGTCCGACTTCGGTGGCTATCTCGACATCATGTTGGATTTCATCGTGTATGCGGCTATCCCGTCGGCGCTGGCGCTGGCGGTGGCTGCGCCGCAGCCATCACTGTTCGTTGCAACGGTATTCTTGCTCGCGACATTTTTTGTCAACGCAGCGTCGCAAATGTATCTGGCAGCAATTCTCGAACAGCGCGCGAGTGGGGCTGTTGCGCGGAGCGAGCTCACCACAATCACGATGCCGCCGGCGCTTATTGCGGGCACAGAAACGGTTATTTTCTATTCGCTATTTCTCGCGATTCCATCGTGGCGGTTGGCGTTGTTCTGGACGATGGGCGGGCTCGTGTGCGTAAACATTGTGCAGCGTTTGTGGTGGGCGAAACGCAGGCTTTAATCAGGCGACGACATTGCATATCGAAGCGACAATGAACTCTGCTGCTCGTTCGGCGATTGCAACTACCGTTAGCAGCGGCCTGCGGATTATTTCTCGTGATTGCGCGTGGAGTCAACAACAAATCACGCGTCGAAGGCGTCAGAGCATGTGTGGCCATTCGACGCGGGACGCAAAATCGCACTTGACGGATTCGAGGAGTTTTTGGATGCGGCCACAGGTTTCAGATCGAGCGAAGAGAGTCACTTCCGCACGCGTGCACTCATCTTCGAATGGACCGTCGTCGAGCACCATTCGCCCGTTGTCACGCATCGCGGATTTTGACGGTGGTATAGAAGTCCCGGAGCCAGCTTGAATTGGCTTCGGCTGCCGCTCAATCCGTCCACGCAGCACTTTATTGCATCGTTCCGCTCGCGCACGCCTGCGACGTGAGCCGGTCGCATGCTCAGCCTCTACGCGGGGAAGACGTTTTGCGAAACGCGAGCAACCGGGTGCTCGCCACGGGCGGTGCTGGATTTCTTGGCTCGCATCTTTGTGAGCGACTGCTCAACCAGGGAAACAATGTTCGATGCGTGGAAAATGTTTTCTCGAGCTCACGCCGCAACATCGAACACTTAATGGACAATCGTCATTTTGAACTGCTCAGACATGACGTGACGATGCCGCTATATGGCGTTCGATTCATCGTGGTGAACGAAGAGATGCTCAGCACTCGCGGAGACGCGGACAAACGCGAGATCGAGTCGAGCTGTAGCTCGTGCGAAGTCTGATCACCAAGATAAAAAGCAGTGCCCACCGCTATGGCACGTCCAACGACAGTTCCTCAACCACTTTAAACTACACCGGCAACGCCAATACCGTTGTCAGCAGTTGCCAATGCCATCCCCGCAACCGCGAGCGCATGCGTTAATCCGGTGTCGCACACAGCAGCGGAGAGCAACGGAAACGTAAAAGGTAGACTAGGCGCACTGAGGGTGAAGCTGCTTACTCTGCCGCCATCGATATCAGCATGTGACATCAGCGGCATACTTTCAAGAAAGACGATTGGAGGCGGCTCAGTGCCGTACCGTCCATTTTCGCACGACCACGTCAAATGCAGCCGCGAATTCAAATACGGCCACAGGCTCGCGTTGCGTTCCTTCCAATTCGGGCGAGTAAACGATCCTCCGTCAATGGGACCGCGACCGTTCTGGCGTATTTGCAGAGTTGAATTCACGAATACCGCTTGCGCAAAGCGGAATATTGGATTGGCGGCGATTGAGTCCAGAGCTTTCCGATATCGCGTAAAGTTGCTACGCAATACATCAAAGCGAATAGTCATTGTTCCGCTGCGAAGTTACCCAACCACCCGCACGCCAAATAATGCAAGAACTTTGGCGATAGTGTCTCGCGACGTTCCGGGCATCGCTCCTTTATTTGCTGACGCAGCGTACACGCTATCCGACACATTCGGTCCAGCGTACTTTTTCGACGTGTCGACGATCGCATACGCCGCCGTTAACGATGTCGCCGTGGTCCATCCGGTATCGCGAGGCGGTGTACAAGACGCCAAGCCACCATTGCCGTCGCGCAATCCCGCATATCCAGGAAGAAAAAGACTGTCGGGGCTGCTGGTCGCAATCAGTGCTTCAGCAAAAGGCCAACTTGCCAACTTTTTGTACAGGGTGACAGTTCCACCCTGCGATAGCGAAGTCGTCCAGCTGATCGAAGTGTCCAGATTAAACGTACCGTCCTGCGTCAGTCGAAACGTGTTACCGCACACATAGGTGATGGTCACCGTGTCTGCGGCCGACGCATACACGGCCGATCGTGGCCGAGGCACAAGTTGCGCACTTAGCGGCGTAGTGTAGTCGTGGCACGCAACGAGAGCCGGTGCAACAACACATGCAATCGCAATGAACACTAATCGACAAATCAAAATGCCTCCGAATCGATGTACATTTACAACCGGCCTCAATTTCAGAATGTGCAACCCGCCACCTAACGTCGAAGGCCGGCCTGCTCGCGCTCGACGACAGCTTCTGTGGTCCGTTCGAAACTGTCAATACTCGCGCGCTCGATGTTGCTGAAAAATGTCTTCGCTGTCGTCCTGCTCTGCGCGAGCCCCGCCGCAGCCCAAGCGTTGCTGTCAGCGTCATCGACGAGCGTCGCCGCGTAGTGCTACCTCGACTCCGCGAATTCGCTTGTTCGAAGCTGAACGTACTAATCCGATACAGTGCCGTGGAGTGCTGTCGAGTTCAAGCGCACCAACTTTCGCGAAGTGCGATCACGCGGTGCGATATCGACTGGCGATTCGCTACGTACCCTCTCGACTTGCAAACTCTACCGTTCGCGTGGCATACAACGTGCGGATCTTTAGGTTGCGTGATTTCGGCGCACCGCGCCGGTTATGAAGCAAACACGGTGCCTCACTCGAAATCGAAGCGCGCACAATCTCATTTACAGGAGCTGGCGATGGCAACGAACACCAAGCACGAAGGCGCCGAGCATCACACGAAGGCAGCCGCGCATCATGAACACGCCGCCACGCACCACAAGACGGCCGCGGAGCATCATGTGGCCGGTCGGCATCACGAAGCGGCGCACCACTCGGAGATGGCGCACGGTCACGAGTTGCTCGCGACTGATCATGGGGCGCACGCTACCAAGCATTACGCCAGCGAACACGCAGCTGCCAGCGCTAAGCACTAGTGTACAGGTAGCGGCCTGACATACTGGCCGCGAGCGGTGAGCACGACAGACTTGTCATCGTCAAACATGACAGGTCTGTCGTGCATTCCGCCAACAGTGCGATGGGCGGACGCGAACCACAAACGGCACGGTGTAAGCCGACATCGGGCAAAATGAGCGTCGGCGCTACGCTTCTTGAGTGAGCGTGACGGCGTGCTCTTGGTCGGAATTCTACTGCACTCTCGCTCAGACTGTGGCGGAAGAATCTCATGAAGATAGTTGGTGTTGCGGTGTGTACCGTGCTGTGATGTTTGCGTTACTGATAGCGGAATAGTCGGACAGTTTTTTACCCGGTGACGCCACAATCCTCGATGCGCCGCGTGACTGCGCGCCAATTGCTGTGTTGCCTACGTGATTCCGCATGTGCGTTGCTAAACCTTGTAGGTTCGCGACTGCCGCGGCGTCACATACGTTCTGCCGGTACATCGCGAGCGCGATCGGCGTCAATATCAAAAAGTGATTTGCACCCCTGACACCAATACCGGCCCGCAGTCACGGTTGTGACCCGGATTCGCAATCGCTTACAGGTCTTCGGTGATTTGGCACCGGACACGCAGCTGCCGGCGGTAGCAGCCTTGGCCATCGACGTCGCGCCCGACTCGACATGCGTCGCCTGCCCCCGCGTCGATCATATGTTCGCACACGTGGTCCCTACGGAATTGGGCCATCAGACAGTCAAAGGCGCCACGCACCGTCACAATGCGTTGCCTGACATCCCTACGCGCTGCATCCGCTTCGAGCGGTACGCAAGACCGCCGTGAGCTGTCCGGGCATGCGCTTCGTGCGATTCATCGCCGTGTTTTGTTGGTGACGGTGAGTTCCATGGAGACGGCGCTCCGGCGCGAGACCAGTGACCAGCTTGCATATACCCTACGGGGTATAGTATATACCCAATGGGGTATGCGCCGGAAGCGCGCGTTCGGTGCGTCGTCACACGAGTCACCCCTGCCACCAGTTCACGGTAACATCCGGAGGTCTACGATGACGGCAGCGCACGGAAACGATCACACGCTCCACGACCTTGGATGGCTGGACGCGGACGCGGCACTGGACTTGTTGGAAACCACACGCGCGGGATTGCGGAACGACGAGGTGGTGCGGCGCAGGCACGTGTACGGGTTGAATGAGATCGCGCATGAGAAACCTCCTGCATGGTGGGTGCAGCTTCTGCACGCCCTCGCGAATCCGTTCAACGTCCTGCTGGCCGTGCTTGCGGTGGTCTCCGCGATCACGGGCGACGGCAGGGCGGTCATTGTGATCGGCACGATGGTCACCCTCAGCACCGGCTTGCGCTTCATGCAGGAGTTTCGGTCGAGCAAGTCGGCCGAGGCGCTGCGCGCGTTGGTGCGGACGAGTGCGACGGTCGAGCGCGTCAACGAGCAGGGATCCGTCGAGCGACCTCCGGTCGCGCGGGGACGCGAGGTGCCGATGAGCGAATTGGTGCCTGGGGACATCGTCTATCTCTCCGCGGGCGACATGATCCCGGCGGACGTTCGCCTTGTAGCCGCGAAAGATCTGTTCGTCAGTCAGTCATCGTTGACGGGCGAAGCCCTCCCCGTCGAGAAAGCGGAATTTGCGGCGAAGCCAACGACAATCGTTGCACTGACCGAGCTTCCGACCATCTGTTTTATGGGCACGAGCGTAATCAGCGGCACGGCGACCGCTGTCGTGGTGGCGACGGGCGCCCGGACGAGCTTTGGCGCCATGGCCAAGAAGCTCGTCGGTCAGCGCGTGCAAACGGCGTTCGACGTGGGGGTCAACAAGGTGAGCTGGCTCTTCATCCGGTTCATCCTCGTCATGGTCCCCATCGTCGTCCTGGTCAATGGATTCAGCAAGCACAACTGGGTCGAGGCGTTCCTGTTCGGCCTTGCGGTTGCTGTTGGACTGACGCCGGAAATGCTTCCGATGATCGTCACCACCAATCTTGCCAAAGGTGCCGCGGCGATGGCGCGGCGGAAGACCATCGTCAAGCGCCTGAGCGCGATTCAGAACTTCGGGGCAATGGATGTGCTCTGCACCGACAAGACCGGCACGCTGACGCAAGACAAGATCGTCCTGGAGCAACATCTCAACGTGGTCGGCGAGGAAGACGAGAACGTGCTCGCGCTGGCGTATCTCAATTCGTTCTATCAGACTGGTTTGAAAAACCTTCTCGACGTGGCCATCCTCGACCACGACGAAATTCACGCGGAACTCGCCATCGACCAGGCGTATGGCAAGATCGATGAAATCCCGTTTGACTTTGCGCGCCGCCGCATGTCGGTGGTGGTCGACCGCGAGCACACCGCCCATCAGCTGATTTGCAAAGGCGCCGTGGAGGAGGTGTTCGGTGTCTGCACGCGCGTGCGCGATGAAGAACAAGTAGTGCCATTCACCGCCGAGCGACGTCGGGACGCTGCGGATCTCGTCGCCGAATTGAACATGGATGGATTCCGTGTCGTGGCGGTCGCCTTCAGGGAATTTGATCCCGGCCATGGGCCGTATGCCATTGCAGATGAATCCGATCTCATCCTCGCGGGCTTCATGTGTTTTCTCGATCCGCCGAAGGACAGCGCGGCGCCAGCACTCGCGGCGCTCGCTCGACATGGCGTGCGTGTCAAGATCCTGACCGGCGATAACGATCTCGTGTCGCGGAAGGTTTGCCG
>JAYTTR010000341.1:0-5998 GCA_043744935.1 Gemmatimonadaceae bacterium | reverse complement strand
CGTACCTGGCTTGGTTTGCCGATCGGTATTGCACGCACCATTGACTTTGGGCGCAACGTGTCAGACGACGAGTGGGATCGCATCGTTGTGTCATTGCGGGAAACGTTTGAGGCGCGCGGCAAACTGCAACGCGATGGCACGTTTCGGCAGTGGACCAACGGCAACTTGCAAGCATTGCTCGAACCAACAGCCACCGGTCATCGACTCCGACTGAGCACGCGCAAAGGCAATCTCACGGCACGCGTCGTACTCGGCGGCACGGCGATCATCGCCTCGAGCATTCTGTGGCTCGACATTCTCAGTCGTGGCGGAGATATGGGCGCGAGCGCCATGTTCGCGCCTACGATATTCGGCGCGTTTGGCATTGTGAGTCTGCTATCGATTGGCCTGCAACTCCCGCGCTGGGCGCGCACGCGCGCATCGCAAATGGAGACCATCGCAGCGGACGCGATCAACGCGAATCGTGTGCTGTCCGAGAGCACCGGGTCGCAGCCATAGCGCGCACGATCGCCACGTTCCCAACACGAATGCCCGCCGCTTCGTAATTTGAATGAGTGTCTCAAGTAGCGACTGCTCCCCACCCCACGGACTCATGCTTTCCGCTCGTATTGCGCTGACCGTCGCGTCCCTTGCGCTCGGCGCCCCCGCGTTCATTGTTGCGCAATCAGCGCCACCACCCGCCGCTCCTCCAACAAAGGCTGCCTCGGCCGCGTCGCTCGCCACTCCGGAAATCAAAGCATTTGCTGCCGTTCATATCGCAATCGCCACCGTCCACGATTCGATTGACGCGCAGCTTGCGCAGTCGCGAAACAAGACGGTGCAGATGCAAACGCAATTGCAAGAAAAAATGCGCACACTTATTGCCGAAACGTTGAAGAAGGGCGGAATGACGGATGCAGAGTTTCAGAGAAAACGCTATCTGATCAGTACCGACACGATGGCCCGCAAATCGTTCGATGCGGTCGTGGCCGAACTGACGGGTGCACCAACACCTGGTCAACTGGTGGTGGTGGCCGGACCACCGCTTGTTGCTGTCCCAGCGGGTCCGGTTGGCGTTCATCTCGGGCATGTTGTGAACAGTTTTATGGACACGCCAGACAAGGCCGGGCTCTTACCGATGGCGATGACTGAGGCACGCATTGCCATTCAACACGCGACGCTTGGTCTTCGTGCACCCGGCAATCTCGATATGATGAAATTGCACGCTGGCCACGTCATCAACGCGCTGAACCCCACGATCGTGACGGCGGGGCCGGGCAAAGGGTACGGCGTGATTCGCGCTGCGACCGGCGTTGCTACGCACGCAGAATTGGCGGCGAAGTCCGAGGGTGCAGGACCGAATGTGTTGGTGCACGCGCCACGTGTCGCTACGGCGGCGCGTAGCACGGTCGCGCGTGCCGAAGCCATCATCAAGCTAGCGCAGCAAGTGCAAGCGGCGACGGACGCGAAAGTCGCGGCGACGCTGATGGGTGAAATGGTGTCGCTATGTGGACAGCTTATTGCTGGAGCAGATCTCAATAGCGACGGACGCATTAGTTGGGACGGCGGCGAAGGTGGATTGCAACAGGCGCAGGAGTCGGTGACGCTCGCGCTCGCGAAGGCTGGGGGTTAGGGACTAGGGGTTAGGGGATGAGCAAAGAGGCCGAGGCGAACATCGCCTTGGCCTCTTTTTTCCGAACATTTCCTAATCCCTAATCCCTATCCCCTAATCCCTAATCTCTAGCACCCCACACACCGATGGCTGTTTTTGGCGCCAAGCTTTTCGAGAAGAGCAATTGTTTCGGGAAATGGGCGAAGGCGCTGCACAGGTCCGTTGGCCATGTCGACCGTAGTGCGTCCGTTTCGTGCGACCGCTTTTGGATCAGCGCCTTTGCTCACGAGATACAGAATCATCTCGTTGTCGCCGCGTGCGGCGGCATGGTGCATGGGTGTGTATCCATTGAGATCGCGCTGATTGACGTCGGCGCCTAACTCTTCGACGAGATACTTCATCGCGGGCATCCAACCATCAGGTGCGTGGCGATGGGAGTTGCCGGCGAAACCGTTGCCGTACCCAACGCCAGCGGCGCTGTGAATCGGATACACGCCGGTGCCGGCCGGGAATGCTTTGGCTGCGGAGTCCATTGCCGGATCGAGCGATGGTGGCGCGGGAATTCCGTCAAACAGAGCCGCCAGGCCCGCTGCACTGCCGCCGCCCGCTCCTCCTCGTCCGCCACCGCGACCACCACGTCCGCCTGCGCCGACTGTTACGCCTGCCGCCCCAGTTGTGTCACCAGCGACCGCACCACCAGCACCACCAGCACCACCAGCACCACCAGCACCACCAGCACCACCAGCACCACCACGTCCGCCGCGTCCTGCCGGTCGCGTCGACGGGACGTTCACCTCGGCACCGTGCGCTTTCAGTAACCGCATCGCATCGACGTCAACCGCATACGCCGCGCGCCAAAACGGCGATGTACCGTCAAGCATCTCAAGGCCACAGTTGGCGTTACCGCAATTGTCGTAGGCGAAGAACCACAAGTTCTTTTTCAATCGGACGTTGACGTCAGCGCCCGCCTTGATGACGGCCTCCATCAACTCGAGATGCGTGGTTTTCTGATTCTGCGCGGACTGCGGCTGCGGAAACCGTGACCGCGGCAGCCACTCGGTATTGATCGCCGCATAGAGCGGCGTAAGTCCGCTTGCGCTGTTGAGTTTTACATCGGCGCCGCGCTGCACCAGCTTGAGCGCGAGATCGAATTGCCCATTGATGGTGGCCATCAACAACGGCGTTGTGCTGTCGACCGCACTGCGCTCATTGATGTTGGCGCCGCCGTCCAGCAGTGCCATCGCCGCCGCAACGTTGCCTTGTCGCACTGCATGATGTAACGCTGACAGTCCGCCCATCGCACCTACAGTTCCCGCAAATCCAGCGACGCGACCATCGGCGGTGTCGGCCGGCAAGACCACATCGGCACCACGCGGCGCGAGCGAATCTTTCGGTCCGGCATTCGGCAACGCACGACCTGCCGTGATTGCTTCTTGAATCTGAGTAGCGGTTAACGTTTCCGTTGGGGGTGCATCTGGCGGGCCGCGACTGGCAAAGGCCGCAAGTTGCGCAGGTGTCGGTGCCGCACCCGCGGCGACTGGATCAACAACGCCGCCACCGCCACCACCGCCCGCACCGCCACGACCAGCTGCCGCTGCCGCCGCATTCTTCGCCGCAGCCGCCTTTAGCGAATCGCGCATCTTCTCCGGCAAATACGAAAGCAACACGTCGTTGCGTTTTTTGGCCTGCGCGGTTTCGCGCGCATTCTGCGCTTGCAAATCAACCGTTTTGGTGAGGATGTTGGCGTCGGCATGATTCAGCAACAATACCGTGATCGCATCGGCGCGATTCGCGTTTGCCGCAAACATCAACGGCGTCTGCCCCCATTCGGATTCACGCGCATTGATGTCGGCCTTCTTCGCGATCAACGCTGCGACGGCCTCCGCACTGGACGATGCGGCCGCTAAATGCAATGCCGTGGCACCGCCAACCGTGAGCGCATTGGGGTCAGCACCAGCAGCAAGCAACGCCTTCACCACAGCCGTACGACCATTACGCGCCGCGACGTGCAATGGCGTGTTTGCACCAATGCGCGTGGTGGCGGACACTTTCGCCCCAGCGCGCAACAGCACTTCGGTCATCGCCAGATCGCCGCGATCGGCTGCCCAATGCAACGCCGTCATGCCGTCGCCCTGCGCCGCATTCACATTCGCTTTTTGTGCGATGAGCGAACGCACGGTACTGAGTTCACCACGCATCGCAGCGTCAGCCAGCGACGTGACAACACGCGCGGAACGCGGCGGTGTGGTTGCCGCTGCCAGGAGCAGCCACGCACCCAGTAGCGCACCGGCGCGCAACATCGTCCGACGTACTCCCGATCGCGAAGTCCGAGTATCGATCATGTTGATCTCCTACGCGTTGAGCGAAAATGCACCAGCGCTGTCACCAAAGCTGCGCACGTCGTCTATACCAAGCTTGTGCAACAGCGAGAGCATGACGTCAGCCATTGGCGTCCCGTCAGGCGCCTTGAGATGCAGATTATTCGCCATCTGTCCGTTCGCGCCACCCAGGAGAATGAGCGGGCACCGACGGTGATTGTGAATGTTCGGGTCGCCCATCGGCGAACCGTACATGATGAGCGTCTTGTCCAATAAATTACTGTCGCCTTCCTTCGTATTTTTGAGCTTGTCGAGGAGGTACGGCAATTGCGCGACGTGGTAGCGATTGATCGTGTTGAAATCCATGATCGCGGACTCGCGTCCACCGTGATGCGACGCTGGATGGAAGCCTTTGTTCGTTCCACTCTCTGGAAACGTGCGGCTCGACGCATCACGACCCGTCTTGAACGAGAACACCCGCGTCATGTCTGACTCGAACGCCAGCACTTGCACATCGAACATCAGTTTCACGTGCTCGTCGAACGAATCCGGCACGCCGGCTGGCGCTTCAGGCAACGCACGCTCGGCGCCACTGCTGTTCCGCGCTTCCACGAGCTGAATGCGACGCTCAAGCTCACGAATATTCTCTAAATACTGCTCGAGCCGATGACGATCTGACGCGCCCAAGTCGCGCTTGAGCGTGGCCATCTCGCCAGTCATCCAGTCAAGGATGCTCCCGTTGGCTTTCCGGCGAGCCGCGCGATCCGCATTGCTTGAGCCCGAACCAAAGAGCAGGTCGAACGCCGCGCGCGGGTTGCGAATCATTGGCAGCGGTTGCGTCGGCGACGCCCAGCTGATCGTGTCCGTATACGCACACGCATAGTTGTATGTGCAACCGCCCGCCTGATCGAGATTCTCGATGCACAATTGCATCGAAGGAATCGCAGTGTCTTGACCCAGACGTCGCGCAACGATCTGGTCGAATGACGTGCCGACGTACAAGTCCGACCCTTGTGTCTGTTTCGGATGCGATTGCGTGAGGAACACCGCGCTTGATCGAAAATGGTCGCCGCCAATTTCGGGTGCATCGAACGGCTCTGCCATGCGCACATCGGTGTTACTCACCACCGTGAGATACTTCTTCCACGGTTCAAGCGACGCGAGCGCGCCTTCGGGATTCAGCTGAAAATCTCGCCCAACGCCCGCTGGCGCCCACAAGTTTTTCGATGCGCCCCAAACATTACTCCCCGCCGCGCCATGCACCGTTTCAATGCAGATAACGCGCGTTTTGTCGGTCGGTGCCGTGCTCGCGGCCATTGCCCCAAACACGCGTCCAGCCGGCTTCATCGCGTCAAGATACGGCAACGCGATGGTCGCACTCAGTCCGCGGAGGAATGTGCGACGATGCAGATGCTTCTGGGTGAGAAACGTCATGACGTTGGGTCCTTGAGGGGACGAAGGAAGGGTAAAACGTGAAGGACTAGTGAGACGACGCGTCGGCCGAAATCGGATCGGCGCGTTTGCTGCGGAACGCACTGCTGTTCACCACGCCCATCACGAACGCGGAGATTTTATAACCTTTCAACTCGGCATCTTTCGCAATCAGGCGCACCGTGGCTTGATCGAAATCCTCGACCCGTCGACCGATGGCGTAGGCCATCAGATTTTCCGTAAACGACCGCACCAGCGGGATGGGACGAGAGAGCAACGATTTGTAGAGATCGGTGGGCGTGGCAACTTGGACCCCGTCGTACATCTGACCACGCGTGTCGAGTGGCGCGCCGTTTTCACGATACCGCAACTTTCCGGTCACGTCGAAATTGTCGAGCGCCAACCCGATCGGATCCATGTATTGATGGCACGCCTTGCACGTGGGATTCGCGCGGTGAATTTCCATGCGCTGCCGTGTGGTGAGCGGCTTGCCGTCTTTCGATCCTTGCGTCTCTTCCAGGTCAGGAATGTTTGGCGGCGGCGGTGGCGGCGGCATGCCGATCAACACTTCCATCACCCACTTGCCCCGCAATACCGGCGACGTGCGATTGCCCAAGGACGTTTGCACAAGCACGCTGCCCTGTGCGAGCAAGCCACG
>JAYTTR010000340.1:0-1578 GCA_043744935.1 Gemmatimonadaceae bacterium | reverse complement strand
CGCGTTCCAAATCACGCTCGGCCGATAACGACAGTATCCGTTCCCAAGCGTACGATTAGTATCTACGCGGCGACTAGTTGCTGCAACGACGAGGCCTTGGCGTCAAGCAAAGTATAGTAAATTTCGAACAAGCGAGTGCCAAAGACGATCAGTATGCACGCGCGTATGCCGGCCTGAGTGCGGCGCTCGTACTCGTTCCGTACTTCGACGGAACATTGCCGAGTGAGCTATATACACGCGCGACTAACGCCGCACATCGTGCGCTGCAGCTGGATAGCACGATGGCCTTGGCGCGGTCGACATTGGCGATTGCTTACTGGAACAACACGCAGATCGACAGCGCGGAGGTTGAGTTTCGGCATGCAATTCAAATGGATCCCAATGAGATGAACACGCGAGTGCAATACGCGCGTTTCCTTCTTACCGTCGGCCGAACAAAAGACGCCATCGGCGAACTGCAACGCGCGCGGAAATTGGATCCGTTGTCGCCGGTCCAATCTTCGTGGAATGCCTACGCTCTGTATGCGAACGGTAATGTGACAGAGGCACTCGCCGAGATTGATCGCGCTGCACAAATCGATTCCACTATTTTACCGGTATTGAATATCGGTTCGCTGTTAAACATCGCGGTGGGGCGCACCGCCGAAGCGATTCGGTTCAGTCGTCGAGTTCCGGCCGGTGCTGTGATGTCGCAAGCACCCCTGACCTACGCGGTCGCGGGCGACACGGCGACGGCCATGCAAATGCTGCGAAGCATGGAAGCGCGAGAACCACAACCGTGGTTTACCGATGTCATGCGCGCGGCGGTCATGCTCGCGATCAAAGACACCTCGCGGGCGCTCGACGCTTTGGAACGGTCGGCAAATCGATCGGGTAGTGTCTGGACACAATACATCGTTTTGAGTTACCCGTTATACGATCCGCTGCGCAAATCTCCGCGTTTCGCCGCACTGTTGCGCAAAGCGAAGCTGAATGAAGCGATGTTTACCAGTGCGACTGGCGATCGAAAAAAATGAGCAGTGACGCGATGCCGTGCCGCATGCCGAGCGAACTGTTTTAGCCATTTTTCATAGCGCGCACAAAAATCGCGTGATATGCTATGGCAAATGCGGTATCCTCCTCCCATTCGAGTGTCCATTCCATGAGCGTCGTCTGTCTCACACGCGTCGGGCTTGCCGTTAGCGCGCTGTTTCTTTTTTCGGCGCAACTGCCGGTCACTGTGGCGAGCAACCGAAAAATCGGTAACGGGGCAATCGGCAGCGGTGCAATCAACCGCAATACGACCACAGTCGCGTCAACGCGCGCGATCTCGCTCGCGCTGGTAGGTGGCACATTGATCGACGGGAACGGCGGAGTTCCGCTTAAGAACAGCGTCATCCTGATTGACGGCGAGCGGATTGTCGCCGTTGGTCAAGTTGGCTCGCTCGCCATTCCCGCTGGCGTGACGGTGGTGTCGACTGAAGGTATGCATGTGTTGCCCGGACTGTGGGACATGCACGTGCACCTGATGCTCGTTGGTCACGGCAACTATGCCTATTGGGATCGTGTGTATCCCGCAGAAATCGGGCGCACGATTAT
>JAYTTR010000339.1:0-6063 GCA_043744935.1 Gemmatimonadaceae bacterium | reverse complement strand
ATGACGCTGAATTTCGCGGATGAGCGTGCGCGAAACCTTGCCGGCGATGTCGAGCTCGATCACGGTGCTGCCCGTCGCGATCCGCGTAAGCAACTTGTCGGTTTCGCGCGCGTTGATGGTGAGCGACAGCGGCTCACGACCATGCCCGTAGATCACGCTTGGAATGTTGCCGGCTTGCCGAATTTTACGCGCGGCGCCTTTGCCGTTCTCGGCGCGAATGGTGGCGTTGAGAGATGCAGTGGACATCGAGATAGGGACTGGGGAGAAGGGACGAGGGAATAGGGAGTGGACGCTACTCGAACAGGACACTCACCGATTGATCCGCGTGCGTGAAGCGAATGGCTTTCGCCAGCAGTTCACCCACGGACAGCACTTTGAGCGAGGGAAATCGACGCTCTGGTGGAAGGTTGATCGAATCGGTTACGACAACTTCGGTGATTGGTGCATCGGTTAAACGTTCAACTGCCGGACCGCTGAACAAGGCGTGCGTGGCGCAGACATAAATGTCCTTCGCGCCGAGCTTTTTGAGGGCGCGCGCGGCTTCGGACACAGTGCCCGCGGTATCGATCATATCGTCGGGAATGAGACAATCCCGTCCATCAACGTCACCGACCACGTTCACGACTTCGGCCACGTTGGCTTTGGGACGGCGCTTGTCGACGATGGCAAAGGTCGCATCGAGTCGCTTGGCGAACCCCCGCGCCATCTTTGCCGATCCAACATCGGGTGCGACCACGCACAGGTCTTTCAGTCCTTTGCGACGGAAGTAATTCGTGAACACGGGCGCGGCATATAAATGATCGACCGGCACGTCAAAAAAGCCCTGTAACTGATGCGCATGAAAGTCGAGTCCGAGCACGCGATCGGCGCCGGCCTTTTCAATCATGTTGGCGATCAACTTCGCGCCAATCGCCACGCGGGGTTGATCTTTCCGGTCCTGTCGCGCGTAACCCGAATATGGCAGCACACAGGTCACGCGCGCCGCCGATGCGCGTCGCGCCGCATCAATCAACAACAACATCTCGAGCATGTTTTCGGCCGGCGGATTTGTGGATTGCACCACAAACACGTCAGCGCCGCGAATATTTTCGTCGATGCGTACAAAAATCTCCCCGTCGGCGAAGCGACTGCAGGTAACTTTACACACGTCGGTGCCGAGGCTTCGCGCAATCTCCTCGACCAACGGTTGGTTGGACGTGCCCGACAAGATTTTGAACCCGCGGGAGTTGGGCTGGCCGTCCATGCCTGAAATCCGAAAGTGAGCGGAAAGGGGCGGAGTGTCTCCGGTACCCATGATAGGGCGCGGCGGCTCCGTCCCAGCGTGATGATATTTCGAGCGTTCTACAGACAGCTTTCATAATTAACGAACTCTGCTAACAGACGATAGGGGACCATGACACCTTCCTTCACAAACCGTTGCGGCCGCCTCGCGCTTGGCTTCAGCTCACGAGCTCGCTCTCTCGTACTCGTCATTCTTGCCGGGAGCAGTTTTGTGACTGTTCCGTCTGCGCACGCACAGGGCAATTACGAAATCCAGGTGTACGGGTCGGCGTTGGTGCCGGCACATCAGACGATGGTCGAATTGCACAGTAATTTTACGGCACGCGGGTCGACACTGGCGAGCAACGGCACGTTTGCGACGAACCATGCGATTCACGAGACCGTAGAGGTCACGCACGGTTTCAGCGAATGGTTTGAGGTGGGTTTCTACCTGTTTGTGAGCGAACGCGGTCCGGAAGGCGTGCAATACGTCGGCAATCATATTCGTCCACGGTTTTCCATTCCCGAGCGTTTTCACTGGCCGGTTGGACTCAGTCTGTCACAAGAAATTGGGTATCAGCGGAAGGAGTTTTCAGAGGACACGTGGTCGTGGGAGATGCGGCCGATCATCGACGAAAAAATTGGCCGCGCGTACTGGTCGTTCAATCCCACGCTCGACAAATCGCTGCGTGGGCCAAATGCTGCTGGCGGATTCGTGTTTGCGCCAAATGCTCAGGTGAACTTTGACGTGACCAAGCGGGTCAATGTGGCCCTTGAGTACTACGGTGCATTCGGGCCGTTAGGGCACTTCGATCCGTACGCGAAAACGTCGCAACAGATTTTTCCAGCGGTTAATCTCGACTTCGGTGATGACTGGGAGGTCAACGCAGGTGTGGGATTTGGACTGACCACGCCGACAGATCATTTGCTGGCCAAGCTCATTTTGGGGCGGAGAGTGGGTGGGAAGCGTGCACCGCGCGATAGGCCATGATGGAGTCGAACCATCGTCATCGGCTTCAAAGGCCGAGGTAATAGCCGTTATACGAATGGCCACCGGTCGCGTTGCACGTGCAAACTAGGAGCGCTCCAACCGAGCGCCAAGGGGGGTGTGCGACTCCGTTGAGTTTCGGCGCGCTCCCAGTCATGCATCGGCAGCGCATCACGCGCACGTACGCCCTCGGCGAATGGGCCCAGAAGATGCACGATGCTGTTGGCATAATACGTGATTAGCGGCCGACCTTTGGGCAAAATGAGATAGCCATTGCCCGAACGCGCGATCATCCGCCGCATCCGCAGCATGCGATAGGCGCGCTCGAACGTGTCGGCGATATCGCGATCGGCGCGCACGACGCGCCCATTTAATTCCATGAGCACGTCGCGCATCGCGCTCATACGCTCCAGCAATTGCGCGCGCGTCACGTAGTCCGCGTCGAACGATTGAAGTGCCGCACAGGCCAATGGCACCGACGTGACGGGAATGATGGCGCCTATGCGCGCCAACACATCATCACAAAACTCTTGCACGCGCGGCAAACGCTCGACCCGCGATACCTCGAAGAGTGCGACGCCGTCGTTTTCCAGGTGCGAGAGCCATGCATGTATGCTCACCGGCATGCCAATCGTCACGGCCGCGCGACCATATCGTTTCCATCGCCCAGTAAAAAAGCGCGTCGTATTCCAAAAAAGAAAGCGCGCCACCTCGCGAAACTGCGCACCACGCGATGTCACAGGTCGATCGGCGTGCGTTTCCAATTCGCGCAGCAATGAACGGTCTTCCAGCACGCGATCGTAGTTGATACCGACCGGCACCACATACATGCGCTCGCGCACCGATGGGTCGCGCGCAACTCCAAGCGCATAGTCGAGCAGTCCAATTTTGCCGGGACGCAGCGCACCATCACGCGTGAGTCCACCTTCGGGAAACACGCCTTGCGTCACGCTGTTGCGCGTGATGAGCTGCACGTAGCCCTCCAGCACCGCATGATAGAGCGGTTCACGATAACGGCGTCGAATGAAGTACGATCCGAAGCTCTTGAACAAATATTCCAACGGAAATGCGCGCGCCCACTCCCCAACTGCATACGAAATCGAGACATCGCCCATCATGACATACGCGACCAGCACATAGTCGGCATTGGAGCGATGATTCATCAAATAAATCACGACAGAATCGCGCGGCAAACCACGAAACGGATCGGGATGTTCAAACTCGACCGACACTTTATAGAAGAGCCCAAGGACGATGCGACTGAGGTGGTAGCCGAGTTGATAGTAGGCCAGAATGTTGAAGAACGGCACGATTTCGTCGAGGTATTGGCGTACGCGATGCCACGTGACCTCGTCGGTTTCGGCGTGTTGCAATGCATGCGCACGCACCGCATCACTCACTGCAGGATCGGCGAGCACTTGCTCGATGACAAATCGTTTCCGCGTGAGTTTGAAGTGATCAGCGATACGCGGTGCGCGTGTCATTGTGCGGTGGCCGGCATGTGATCAACCGGCCACAACCACGCTGCTCCGCGAACGCCGCTGGAGTCGCCGTGCATGTTGTGGACGATGCGTGTGTTGATCACGTCCGAAAACACCCATGGGCTGAGTGCGGCGAGAGCGGCATCCGCCAGCCCAGGCGTGTTGGACATTCCACCGCCAAGCACAATCACATCGGGATCAAGCACGTTGATGACCGATGCAAGCGCACGTCCCAATCGCTCACAATAGCGCGCGAGTGATGCCTGCGCCGCTGTATCACCTCGCGCTGCGTCATCGACGATGCCACGTGCGTCGCGCCGATTACCCGTGTGCGCGAGATGCTCGCGCTCAAAGCTCGGCCCCGAGAGCCAGGACTCGATACAACTCTGCCGTCCGCAGTAGCACATCGGTCCAGGTATTTCCAAAGGCGTCGGCCACGGTAGTGCGTTGTGACCCCATTCTCCGGCAATCAAGTTGGGGCCGGTAAGACAGGTGCCATGCACCACGATGCCTCCACCAACGCCAGTCCCCAGGATCACACCAAAGACCACGGCGGCGTTTGTTGCTGCACCATCGGTCGCTTCGGAAAGGGCGAAACAGTTGGCATCATTCATCACGCGCACGGGACGATGCAACGCGGATGCAAGGTCGACGGCGAAGGGTTGCCCATTGAGCCACAACGAATTGGCATTCTTCACACGCCCCGTGCTCGGCACAATGGCGCCGGGAATCCCAATGCCCACCGAGCCCGCACAATTCGCAGTCGACTCGAGCTGTGCGACAAGTGCAGTGATCGCTGCCACGCCCGCTTCGTACGTCCCCGGCGTGCGCACGCGCATCCGATCAACAATTAGCCCGTTGTCGGCAAGTGTAATGCCTTCGATTTTTGTGCCGCCGAGGTCGATGCCGATGCGCATGTGAACGTGAGGATCGCTCGCGTTCACGAGCACAACAAGGGGCGTTGGCGATTGTTGTCGCCAAACCGTCGCTGCTCCGTTACTGGAACGAGACGAGACTGATGCCTAGAGCCATCGTGGCTACGCGAAGTTATTGCGTGGGTTCCCGCCCGTTCAACAACTGCCTACTACGGAGTGACCTGGTGTTTCACCGTTTTCGTCAACGTCGCGCGCTGTTTCGCATTGCGCAGTGCCTATTTGCCGTTGCGCCATTCGCCTTGAGTGCGCAGACCACGTCGTCATCTATCAACGGCCGTATTACAGATAAATCGGGTCGTCCGCTTGAAGGAGCGATTGTGACGACGAGCGCGAGTGCACTCGCGGTACAAACGAACCGCGATGGAGCTTTTACGATAATGGTGCCAGGTGGTCGTGTGGTGGTACGAGTACGGTTGCTGGGGTTCAAAGCTGATTCCGCAACGCTTGAAGGCGGTGCAGGGCGCGAAGTGCGATTGCAACTGGCAGCGTCGGCCACATCGCTCTCGGCCGTGCGCGTGGAAGCGCAGCGTGCCTCCGGAACTGCCTTGTCGCTCGCCATTCAGAAAATCGCTGACAACGTGAAAAGTTTGACGGTTGCAGAAGAGATTCGCGCGCTCCCTAATGCAAATGCGGCAGATGCCGTGAGTCGCTTGCCTGGCGTTTCGCTGCAACGTCACGAAGGCGAAGGATCGTACATTCAGATTCGTGGCATCGACGGTAATCTGTCAAACATTACGATCAATGGCGCACATATCGCGGGCAACTCTGACGACAAGGGTGGCGGTGGCTCGCGCGCGGCCAAGATGGACGGGATTCCGGCAGAACTATTAGCGAAGGCGCAGGTGAGCAAGACGCTGACTGCGGAGCAGGATGCCGACGCCATCGGCGGATCGGTCAATGTCGATACGAAGACGGCGAATGATGCGCCGGGACTCTCGTTGCTCGGCACGTACGGACGAAGTGATCTACAAAATGCGCCCACTGGACAAGGTGCGATCTCGTACGGCGGACGGTTTGGATCGGAACGGCAATTTGGTGTGTTCTTGGGCGGTAGTTATGATCGCAACAATCGCATCTACGACGACGTCGAAGCAACGTATGGCTACAAGACCTTGAATGGACAGCAGGTCATTGTGCCGCTGACCACGAGTCGTCGCGAATATCTGACGCAACGGAAACGCAGTGGACTCGCGTTCTCGACCGACTACCGCTTCGATGATCGTACCAGTATCACCGTGAAGGGATTGTGGGCGCGTTTCGACGATGCGGCGATTCGCTATCGGCAGGACCAGGGGCTTCCACTCGCATCGGCCACGCCGACCTCGGAAAATGTCGGCACAGCGACCGGTGGCAACGTGACCAGCAACGTGCAACAACGTACGCCGATCGATCAGAATTT
>JAYTTR010000338.1:0-1589 GCA_043744935.1 Gemmatimonadaceae bacterium | reverse complement strand
CTAAAATCTTTCGCTCTTCCACGGCCGGAATGAGCATACCAAATCCATCCAGGGGATGCGCCACATCGCGGCGTCGAAATCCAAGTGTCAGCGCACTTACCGGTGGATATTCCACGCGCTCTACACCGCTGGCCAATCGACGAAGCTCTGCCGGCAACTCCATCGCCGCCAACGCGTGCGCCGGCGTCGCCAAAACCACGGCATCTACCGTTTGTTTGCGCGTGTCGAGATCCGGCCCAGCCTCAAGCACCCATCCTTCGTTGTCGCGGTGCAACAATCGCGCAGGGCATCCCAGTCGCAGTGTGCCCGTGAGCGACGCTGCAAGCGCGTCCGGCAGCGTCTGCATGCCATCGACAAATGATATCAGACGCGTACTGGACGTCGGTGCGGCACCCCCAACGGCCGATCCTTTTGCCCGGGCGCGCTTCGCGTCCCGTCGCTGCGCCATCAGACCCTTCGAGATCGAACCGTATGTGCGTTCCAGGTTGTGCACGCGCGGAAAAGCGTGCGCCATCGAAAGAATTTCCGGATCACCCGCAAAGATTCCAGAAATGAACGGGTCAACGGCGAAATCCAACACTTCACGTCCAAGACGACGCCGGACGAATGATGCTATCGACTCATCCTCCGCACTTGCACCGCGTGAGACCAGCGGCTCAAGAAGCACGCGCAGTTTTGCGCGAAACGAAAATAGTTTCGTGCGGAACATCGTCGACGGTGAGAGCGGAAACGGCACGAGTTGTCCGCCGCGAACCACGAAACGCTTGTTCGCCAACGGATTTGCCTCGACGACGTCATCCAACAGATCAAGCTTGGCAAGCAATGCTTCCACGGCCACCGACGTCACGAACGAATTTGGTCCGTGTTCCGCAAGAAAGCCGCCGTCATGTGTGGTGCGAATGTTGCCACCCGAATGCGCAGACGCTTCATACAACGTCACATCAATGCCGAGCCGGCGCAGTTCGTAAGCGGCAACGAGTCCCGTGATTCCCGCGCCGACCACCGCGACGGATCGGTGCTCGCCAACATCCGCATCCGTCAGGATGGGTTGCGCGGTGGCACTCCAATCAACGAGTGCAGGCATGGCTATACACCGCCCACGTCCGAAGCCCAATCGTTCGGCACAAGCATCTCCACGAGGCGCGCCTCAAACGAGCCTTCGGCGTACCGCGGCGCATACTGCCACATCGCAAGTGGTGGAAGGCTCATCAAAACGCTTTCCACACGCGCCTGCGTCTGCAATCCAAAAATCGTGCCCCGATCATGCACGAGATTAAACTCGACGTACCGTCCTCGGCGCACGAGCTGAAATTCGCGTTCTGCCGCACCAAACGTTTCATGACGACGACGCTCGACGATGGGCTCGTACGCGTGCCGAAGCACACGCGCGACATCGCTGACAAACATGGACACCTGCTCGTGATTCAATCCATGCGATGGATCATCCGCGCGCACGTGATCGAAAAAAATTCCGCCAATGCCCCGTGCTTCATTTCCGCGATGCGTGTTCACGAAATACTCGTCACACCATTGCTTGAATTGCGGATGAAATGACGCGTGGTGTCGATCACACATTGTGCGTAACGCAC
>JAYTTR010000337.1:0-1597 GCA_043744935.1 Gemmatimonadaceae bacterium | reverse complement strand
CACGCCCCCCCCCCCGCGGCCGCTTGCACACCATGCATGGACGACACAACGATAATACGCCTTTGGATGGCCGTCAGCCTCGTCGGATCCCCGGTGGCGATGACAGCCCTCGCCTTTCTTGTCGTAGGGGTGCTTGCCGCGCAGCGACGCCGCCTGATGGCTGTCGGAGGCATTGTCGCGCAAGGCGGCGGCGCCATTATCAATGAAACGTTGAAGCAGCTCATCCATCGACCACGTCCGCTCGGCGCGCAACCCTACTTGTACGGGCACAGTTGGAGCTTCCCGAGTGGGCACGCAATGGGTTCGCTCATCGGTTTTGGATTTCTCGGCTACGTGATCGTTGCCTGTTGGTCGGTCAAGCGCCGCACGCACGTGCTGGCCATTGCGTTGGCAGCAGCGCTAACACTCGCCGTGGGACTGAGTCGCCTTGCACTTGGCGTCCACTATGTGAGCGACGTGCTAGGCGGTTGGGCAATCGGCGCGACGTGGTTACTCGGTTGCATTCTGGTGTTGCAGCGCGCCGCGCGCGCGGAACAGCATGGAAGCGCTACCGCTTGACCAACGGCACATGGACGTTGAGCGCCGCGGGGCGAAGGCGATAGTGCAATGGCGCGCGCATGGACTCCACTTCACCGTCCACTGCAACGGACAACGGCGAGCGCGACGTGTCAATGATTGCGTCGGTGCTACGCACCAGGGCTAACTCGCCGGAGCGTTGCGCCGTCCCCGTCAAAATACGCCACACAAGCCGCAACAAACGCCACTTCCCGTCCGTCTTCACGACGTAGAGCGCAAGCTGTCCACCAACCAGTGACTCCCTCGAGCCCGCGTCAAATCCGGCCATGCGATATTCGTTGTTGCCGATGAAGACGAGAGGCGTGGTACGCTCGACATCGCGTCCGTCCACCTGAATGCGCACGCGGAGCGGTCGACGAGTGCTCATCACACGCAGCGTCGCCCAAGCCGCGACAAACCATTTCAGCGCACCGCGCGCTTTATAGCGTTCACGCAACTGCACGATGCGCGGATACGCACCAAGGCTCGAATTATTGAGAAAATATCGCCCGTTTACTTCGCCGACATCCACCCGCATTGTCGCGCCGCTCAGAATGACCTGTGCTGCCTCGCGCAGGTCGAGGGGAATGCCAAGGTCTCGTGCGAAGTGATTGAGCGTGCCAAGTGGTATGACACCGAGGCGCGCCGATTGGCCGACGATGAATTGCGCAACGCCATTCACCGTACCATCGCCACCTCCGGCGACAATGGTGTTCGCGTTCCTGCGCAACGCGTCCTGCACCGCTACGCGAAGAGCGCCGCTCGATTGCACGAGGGTGACCGTGACATCATGGCCCGCTGCGGCGAAAAACGACCGCAGCGTATCGCGGGCGGATTCAGCTGCACCATCGCCGGATCCTGCGTTCAGTATGATCGCCGTGATGGGACGGATATCGCTCATGAATGCGCGTACGGTTCGCCATCAATGAACTTTGCTTGTGATTGACGCGCGAATTCATGTTCGGACGTGACTGTAAATGCACCACGATCGGATTGCCAGGTATGGACGATGGCCGTGATAAGACGATGTTCGATTCGATAC
>JAYTTR010000336.1:0-6100 GCA_043744935.1 Gemmatimonadaceae bacterium | reverse complement strand
CCGACACTGAGCGTGAAATCACACTACCAATCGCGAGTACGGCGCATCTTGTTGGCGACGCGCAGTGGATGCCTGTGGAGCAACATGGCGCTGGTGGGACAGAAGACGGTTTCGAATTTCTTCGTGAGGCGGAATCCACGCCGTTGTCCGCGCCCATAGAATTCAGCGTTGACGCTGCGTTCGCAAATGCGGAGCAGTCGCCAGGGGCCGCGCCGTGCGTCGCGCGGGCGTGGTACGCGACAAATCACGAGGGTTTGCTTGTGCGTGCGACGGTGCCGGGCGTGCCTGGACACGCGTCATCACAACGTCACTGGATCCAGGTGCGCGGGCGATCCGGACGAATCGTCGGTGTCTGGAGCTGGCCGTCATCGGCGGGAGCCGTGCAGGCGGTGCAACTCGATCCCGTGGGGATGCCCTGCGCGACCGTGCGGTGCGACGACGGTACAACGGCGGTCCATTCTCGCGCGGCGCACGGGTGGCGCATCGATCTGCACGCGCGAGCAGCACGCAGCAACATCGCACTTGAAGGCCTGGTCGAGACGACAGCCAAATCGCCCACAACGCCGCGTCATTCAGACGTCATCGCCGGTCAAACAGTTGCGATCCGCGTACCAACCATCAATGACGTGGCGCTCGCCACGCCTCCCGGAACCACAATCACGGGCGCGCTGCAATTCGAACTCGACGAGGCGCACTACGTGCGCACGGACCTTGCCTGGATGCACGCTGGTGCGCCAACCGCAACGATTCAATTGATGACCACCGCCGTACACTTTATTGTCGATATCGACGCGCGCACCGGACCGATGGCGCTACGTACGGACGCCGTCGAGAATCCGCTCGACAACGAACGTGCGGATACGAACGCCGACGGCGTCCAATGGTACGTCGGTGATGACGGATCCGGCGCGTGGTCTGCAGGGGGAATCATCGTCCCCATCGGCGTCGACAAGGTACGTGCAACACCGCTCGTCGCCGCATCGCATTTGAAGCCTGATGTTGAATGGCGACAAACGGTAGCGGGGTGGGCGATGCGAGTGCGATGGCGTCGTGAACAATTGCCACGCGCGGGCGATGGGCGTCTCCTTTTCGACGTTATTCTCAACGAGCGGTCACCTGAGCGCGAGCGGCGACGCGGCCAACTGGTCCTCAGCGGCGGCGGCGGCTTCGGCGACTTGCGAGGTGATCGTCATGAACTCAGTCGTGCGTTGTGCGTTGTGCTGACATAAGTACCCATATTCCCTCGTGTGCAACGATGCCTCAATGCGGTGATACCGTTATCTTCTGCAGATGCCCGCTTCCATTTTGTCTGCCGTCACGGTGGTGCTGTACGAATCGCAGGATCCGATCAACATCGGTGCGGTCGTTCGCGCAATGAAAAATATGGGCGCCGACGATCTGCGCCTCGTTCGACCGTGTGCCTACGATAAGAATCGGCTGGAGCAAGTCGCGCATGACACGCGCGACGTCGTCGAACGCATTCAGCATTTCGATACGCTTGATGAAGCATTGGCAGATTGCGTGCACGTCATTGCGTTTTCTGGTCGCCGCCGCGCGGCAAAATGGGCCAGACATACACCGCGCACTGCGGCCGTCGAATTGATTTCAAAGGCAAAAATTGGACGCGTCGCCATCATGTTCGGACGGGAGGATCACGGACTCCCCAACGAGGCCCTCGATCGCGCACACGCAATTGCCACCATTCCAACAACCGATCATTTCTCGCTCAACGTGGCGCAGGCGTGTCTCCTCGCGCTGTACGAACTCCATCTGCGCGCCGGCGACGCAACAAAGACACTTGCGCCTGCAAAGAAATCTGCACCGCAGCCGTCCATGGCTGAACTTGAACAGGTGTTTGCTGACGCGCATGCGGCCCTCGATGCGATCGCGTATTTCCGTACGCGCAATCCCGAGCTGGTCATGCGCACGCTGCGCTCACTCGTGTATCGCGCAAAACCAGATCTTCGCGAACTGATGTTGCTGCGTGCGTCGAGCATCGAGGTGTTGCGGACAATTGAACGGGAAACACGCATTGCGGTGGCACAGGCCTTGAGCGATGCAACAGCAAGGAGCGACGCGTGAGTTTTTCAATTCCATTTGCGACTGGCCGTGATGACGACTGGCGTGTTCGTGCTGCGGATGTCATTCCCGGCGGTTCATCAACGGGCAGTAAACAGCCGATCACGATGTACGGCACACGCGCGCTCGACGCCGCAGTGCCATCGCACTTTGAGCGCGCTGAGGGCTGTACCGTATTTGCGCCTGATGGTCGGCGTTACGTCGATTGCACGATGGCGCTGGGCGCCGTCGCCATCGGGTATGCCGACGGTGCGGTAACGCGCGCGGTGCAACACGCGGCGGCGAACGGCAATGTCACGGGTCTACCGCACACGCTCGAAGTCGAAGTCGCCGAACGTTTGGTCAACGTCATTCCGTGCGCAGAGCAGGTGCGGTTTCTTCGCACTGGCGCCGAAGCCAACGCGGCGGCGATACGGCTCGCGCGCACCGCTACCGGACGCGAGCATATCATTGCGTGCGGATATTTTGGCTGGCTCGATTGGAGCAACGATGGATTGGGTATCCCGGCAGAGATGCGCCAACAGCTCAGCGTCGTACCGTTCGATGATGTGATCGCGCTTGAACAGGCAGTGGCGCTTCATGCGTCCACACTCGCCGCAATAATTATCGAGCCGCTCATTCATCACGTGGCAAGTCGGCCGTGGCTCGACGCGGCACGCAATGCCTGTGATCGTGTTGGCGCGGTGCTCATCTTTGACGAGATCAAAACCGCTTTTCGCATACGCTCGGGCGGTGTGCAGGAATTGCTTGGCGTTACGCCAGACTTGACCACTCTCGGCAAAGCGATGGCGAATGGGTATCCGTTGGCGGCGGTCGTCGGTCGCACTGGTGTCATGGAGGCCGCGTCGCGTACGTGGATCTCGTCGACCGCCGCCGCAGAAAGTACGGGGCTCGCCGCAGCGAAGGCCGTGTTGGACTGGCATGATCGCGTTGATGTACCCGCGCGTCTCACCCTTGCCGGAGGGCTCATCCAGCAAATCATCGGTGATGCGCTCGACAAATCGCCATGGGCCGGCGTGCGCGCCGAGGGTCCGCCGCAGATGTGGCGTTTGGTCGCCGAGGTTCCCGAGCAACTGGACGCGGTGGTGGCCGCCTGCGCGCGGTTCGGTGTGTTGGTCAAGCGCGGCGCGTATCAATTCGCGGCCATTGCGCACGACCAAAGCGCACTTGACGTCATTCAAAATGCGATGCCGCTGGCGATGAAAGCGTTGTTGCCGGGCCCGCGGCGTCTCGACTGACCGTGGACACACCACTCGGCGGCCACGATCCGCTCATCGACGTGCATGCGCACTTTCATTCCCCGTTTACCAATCGGGCAGATTGGATGCGGTACAATACGTCGCGTCTCGACGCGGGGACGCGCATCGGCGTGCAGTATCACATCGCGTCGATCCTCGGTTCGTGGGGGCACACGTCGCCCACTTACTTCGCGTCTCCCGATGATCAGACACAGGCCAACAATTGGATGCTGGAGTTCGCGACGATGGAAGCGTCGCGTGTGCGCGCGTATGTCGCGGTGAATCCGAATTTCACGATCCATGCGCTTGCCGAGATCACCGCCGGAATTGCGCGTGGCGCCATCGGAATAAAACTCGCTGCAGGCCGTCGCGCGGACGACCATTTGCTGGATGACATCGCCGTAGCTGCTGCGGCATTCAACGTGCCCGTGCTGCAACACGTCTGGCAGCATCGTCGACGTGACTGGCCCAATCAGGATGCTTCTGATGGACGTGACGTGGCGCGATTGGCCATGCGGCATCCACGCGTCACGTTTATTCTCGCGCACATTGGTGGTGGAGGCGATTGGGCGCATACATTGCCCGCCGTCCACGATGTGCCGAATGTGGTCATGGATTTGTCGGGGAGCGGCATTGATCGCGGCATGCTCGATGAGGCGTTGCGCTGGGTTGGCGCGCGGCGACTGTTGTGGGCCTCCGACATTACGATGTGTACGGGGTTGACGAAACTCTGGGCGCTCGATCATGTGGGTGCGAGCGCGGACGATATCGCGGACATGCGCTGGCAAAACGCGGTGCGTCTGTTCCCGCCGCATGCCTTCGCGTTGTCCACACCGGCGCGCGCATGACGGTGTCTATCATGGACGCGCGGCCGATTGACGTGAGCGCTTGGATCGGCAGCTATCCGTTTCGAGACGTCCCCCACCCCGACCCTGACGTGTTGGTGCGCGTGCTTGAGCGCGAAGGTTTTAGTGGCGCGTGGGTGGGACACTTGCCGGGTGCGTTCTACCGGGATCCTGCGCCGTCCAACAGAGCGCTGTACCGCGCCATTGCCACGCATCGCGACACGCTGCACCCAGCACCGATTGTTCGACCGGACTGGCCGCACTGGGAAATGGCGTTAGCCGAAGCGCGGAGTGAAGGCGCGCCCGCGATCCGCGTGTACCCAGCGCAATGGGGACTTGGCTCGGGGCATACTGCGCTCGCCGAGTTGGCCTTGGCATGTGGTGAAGCCGGTATGGTGCTCCATGCGACCGTGCGATTTGAGGACATGCGCCAGCGTCATCCGATGGACCTCGGGGGTGACGTATCAGCCGCCACGCTCCGTGCAATTGCGCGGTTACCCAAGTCGCGATGCCATCTGTTGGTATCGAGTGCAAGCCGCGAGCTCATCGAGGAGACGCATTGGGGGTTGACGCCGGATGAACAGGACCGGGTGACCTACGATTTCAGTTGGCTCTGGGGGCCGCCTGAAGATCACTTTCTGCATCTGGTTCGTACGATCGGTCCAAATCGATTGGCATGGGGCACGACATGGCCGTTGCGGCTCACGCAACAGTGTCGAGCGCTGGTCGCGCTATTGCCCGACGACGTGCGCACCATGCTGCGGCACTCCCCGTTGCAGGATGGTCTGGGTTTGGCGCATGCGGCGCGCCGGTGTGCTCAAGTCACGCCGACTTTGTAGATGGCGCAACATTGGTTGAAAGCTCGGGAACCCTTGTGTGGCCGCAGCGTTGCTTTGGCATACCGGAACTTTTCGCAAACACGTGTTTCGCTTCTCACATCCGCACTTGCGTACAAATACAGTGCCGGTCATACTTCGCGCTTGCAAAAATCGTGTGGGCACGAACTTACGAGCATAGCAGTATTCTCGTGAAATTATTCACGAGGCACGGTGTGCTCGATGCGTGCTCACACGTCCGGCAACGAACTTTCTCCGTTGCCGCGCATGCTTTACCTTCGCCTTCCCGGTCGCGTCGATGACGGTTAAGAAGAAGTGGACGGTGATTCCTGGGTTTCTCGCACTGGCCGCGGCGGCAACGCTGTTGTCAGCCTACAGCGGTGCGTCGTCGTCGCAGGGATTGCGAGTAGAACAGCCAGTCAAGTTCGTGCATTCGCCGCACGTACAAAAAGCTGGGATGAACTGCCTCTACTGCCACAGTGCAGCGAACAAATCGCCAGATCCCGGCAACGCGTCTGTTGCGTCCTGCATGGGATGTCATCTCTTGGTCAAACCGGGGGCACCGGAAATCAAGAAGGTGGCGGCGTTCTATGCGAAAGGATTGCCCATTCCGTGGAATCGCGTGCATAAGGTGCCGGAATACGTGCACTTCCCGCACATGCGACATGTCAATGCCGGCGTGACGTGTCAATCATGCCACGGACAAATTCAAATCCAGGGCAAGCAGGGACCGGACACCAATTACGTCCCGGTCACGCAAGCCAATTCGCTCAACATGGGTTGGTGCGTAAACTGCCACGTGCAGGGTTACAAACCAGCTGAAGGTGCGCGTCTCGCTGGTATGCCAGTCACAGCGGCACTTGCAGCCATGCCAGCAAAGAAGGCGCGTTACGATTGCAGCACCTGCCATTACTGATCGCCGTCTGACCCTCGTTCATAAGGTGATGGCGCGTCGTGTGCGCGCTGCCACTGTTGTGAAGCCGCCCGGAGCGGAGTAACTGCATGAGCACTGAAACAGGAACCGGCGTCAAGCGCCGCGACTTCCTCAAGATCCTTGGCGCCACCGGCGCTACCACGGCCGTTGTGGGTTGCTCCTCCGAAA
>JAYTTR010000335.1:0-6104 GCA_043744935.1 Gemmatimonadaceae bacterium | reverse complement strand
TGTTGTCGCAGGCGAATCAAGGCAGCCAAGGCGTGTTACAGCTCCTGCGATAAGCTCGATCAAGGTGACGGATGATTAAGCCTGGGAGTCGGCGCGCCGCACCGACTCCGAGGTCCTGTCCTAAGTGGAGGTTCAGGCGATGACAACCCCGGTTACACCAACAACAGCTTCGTCCACCAGTGGTCCGACCACCGTCAGTGGACTCAGTTCGGGAATTCAGTGGGGCGATATCGTCGATGCGACGATTCGTGCGCAAGAAGCGCGCGACCTCACGCCTATCACGAACGATATTGAAACGCGCGCCAGGCAGAAGATTGCGTGGACGCAGCTCCAGGCGTTAACGCAGACGCTCAACGATACCGCACGACTGATACGTCGCACTGGCTTTGGTGGCTACACAGCGAACGTGCCGGTCAGTCCAACGAGCGGTCGTACGTTGCTGACGGCGTCACCCACATTGAACGCCGTTGCTGGCACATATCGTGTTGAAGTGGCGCAGCTGGCAGACACGGCGAAGCTTGCGGGGAACAGTGTGGCCAACACCGGTGCTGCACTTGGTGTGAGCGGAAATTTCACGCTGAATGGTGCCACAATCAATGTGGTCACCACTGATACGTTGCTCGACTTGCAACAGAAACTGAACGACGCAAACACCGGCGCCACACCGACAGGCGTCACGGCGAGTGTGGTGAGCGACGGTGGAACCGCGGGTCGCCTTGTCCTAACAGCGAACGCAAGTGGATCGACGGGCATTACGCTGACCGACGGAACAGGTGGTCTCGCTCGCGAAGTTGGCCTGATCGACTCGCGCACCAAGCCCATTTCATCGGCGACGCAAGCGGCGGCCGTCGCGCTTGGGCTGTCTATCTCGCCGTCACCGGCCACCATCCGCGTTGGCAATCGCCTCATTACCGCCGACTTGGCGGTCGATTCGATTGCCTCAATTGCCGCGAAGATCAATGCAGCAGGCGGTTCGGCGTCGGTCGAATCAGAACAGTACGGAGATCAAACACGCGTTCGCTTGGTGACCGACGGGAATGTCAGTGCGGTCGTTGGCGACCCTGGCAGTCAAGCGGTAATTGACGCGTTGGGCTTCGCGGCCGGACAATCTGGTTTGGTGAAGCAAACAGTGGCAACGGGTGCCTATACCGATAGCAGCAACGCGATCGCGACGACCGCGACGGCCCTTGCGGGACTGAAACTCGACGGTGCTTCGGCGGCGCTTGCGCTTGGTGATGACATCAACATTCGAGGCTTTCGCGGTGACGGGACGGCGGTCACGGTCGGGCTAGTGGTCGGTTCGTATGACACGATGCAGACCTTGCTCGACAAGATCAACGATGCGACGGCGGGCTTTGGTAGCGGTGTCCGACCCGCTGCGGCCTCGCTTGATGCGGATGGTCGTATCCGGATGGCCGATAGCGTGGGCGGTGCGTCGCGGCTCAGCATGTCGCTTGCGATCACGCACGCGGATGGTTCGACGGGCGTGTTGGGCACGACGAGCATTACCACGGCCGGCCGGTCGCGTGAGTTGCAGCAAGGGAAGGACGCGATTGTGCGCGTGGATGGGCGCGAACTCACACGCAGTTCGAACAACATCACCGACGCCATTGGCGGCGTGACACTTTCCCTGACGACGGCTGAACCTGGCACGACGATCGATGTCGCAATCAACCGCGACATTGATGGATCGCTCTCTGCCGTGCAGAAATTTGCGGATGCGTACAACGCGATCCGTTCATTTTCCGACGGACAGCGCGCGCCGGGAAGTGCGCTCTACGGGAATACGTCTTTGCGCGGCATCGCGGACAGCTTTACGGCGGCGCTGCGCACCAGCGTGGCAACAAACCTCACATACTCGAAGCTGGCGTTAACTGGCGTTTCGCTTGATCGCAACGGCCTGCTCGTGGTCGATAAAGACGCGCTCAAGACGGCCATCGCAGCGAAGCCAGCGGAAGTGGAAGCATTATTTGGTTTTTCAGGCATTGGTGGCGCGTTTGTGGTCGCGACCGATGCGGTCACGCAATACGGAACAGGTACGATCAGCACGCAAACGCAATCAATCGACTCTGCGACGACGCGTCTGAAAGCGCGACAGCTCAACGCGCAACGTCGGCTGGATGAAAAACGCGCCTCGCTCGTCGCGCAATTCACGAAAATGGAAACGGCAATCGAGACGCTCAATCAACAGGGCAGCGTGCTCACCAGCTCGATCAGAGCGCTTCAGGGTTCAGGCTGATCATGCCGATACTCAATCGTGACGCGCGCAATTTCTCGGCTTCGACTTCAGCCCGGTATTCGATGTCTTACGCAACACCGTCGTCCAGCTATCGCGAAATGGAAGTCTTTTCTGCCTCGCGCGAACGCTTGGTCGTCATCGTTTTTGAACAGTTGGTTGTAAATCTGGAACGCGCACGCATTGCCATGGAGCGCAACAATATCGAACTACGTGTATCGTCACTCAGTCGGGCGCGCGGCTTGGTGGGCGAGTTGCTCGCATCCCTCGATTTTGAGCAGAGTCCATCGCTCTCCAATCAACTCGCTGATTTATATCAGTATATGCTGTACGAATTGGTCGACGTTGGTCAACGCGGCGATCTGCATGTGATGCGGAAGTTGGCTGCCATTGCGACGTCGTTGCGTGACGGATTTGCCGGCGCAGCGGAACAGCTCGTCGCCGTCAAGAAGTCGGCGTGAGGTCGTCGTGAATCCGACTCTCACTGTTCGAACCGCACGTCGATCCTGGTCGCTCGCGCGCGAAAACGCGGCGCAGGAAGCGATCCGGATCTGCACCGGTGCCGATGCGATTGCGCACGAAGCAAGCGCGGCGATCGGCGTCGATGATGATCATTTGTTCAGTCTGCTGGAGCAACGTGAACAAATGCTGACCGACTTGTCCGAACAACTGTTAACCTTGCGTCTTGAACGCCCAACGGCGGACAGTCCATTGTTTGCGGCGACCGAGCGCATGGTCGATGATGCCGACGCCTTGGTGAGCGAAGTTTGTGCGGTGCTCTCGTCGACACATCGGACGACGATGGCGTTGGCCAAACGAGTCGCGGATCGCGCGGCCGAACTCCGTACCGAGCTGGATTCGGTGCAACGTGCCGGTAGTGCAGGGATGGGATATGCCGCGTTTGCGATGCCGCATCAAGTGGATCGCGTGCGATGATGGTAGCGAGTGAAGCGTCGTTTGACGGACTGTTGCGCGATAAACTCGCGGAGCTCGACGCCGACGAGCGTGCGCTCGCTCTCTCCGCAGAGGAGCAGCAAGTGGAGCGCCTGCGGTTGGACGCCAGGCAGACGGTCCTCGCGCAGGAAGGACGCCCACTCCAACGGCCAGGACACCAGGCGTACGTATCGCCGCCGGAATCACCGGCAGAACCCGGACATCGGCAGCTCGACGTTCGGTATTAGCAGTATTCGAAACGTCACTTCACTCAAGTTTTGAGCGGACGTGCCGATAGTCTCTCAGATACGGAGGAAACTCGATGCGAATTAACGGAAGCATGTTCGACCCGTTGCGTCCTGATCGACCGGCGGCGACAGGTAGTCCCACGCAGGGTCGTCCAAACGAGACGACCGCGCAGCCCAACACGACAGCTCCGGTAAAATCGGATTCCGTCACGATCTCGGATTCCGGTCGTTCGCTCGTTAGTCGGCTTGAGGCCGACGCGAACAGCACGTTCGATCCAGAACGTGTCGCCGAGTTGCGCACCAAGGTACTAACCGGTGCGTACAACACGCTCGATGTGGTAGATCAGGTCGCGCGACGCATGCTCACGCGCGGCGATCTTTAGTTTCGACTGTCCACGTGATCAGCGCATCCAGGAGACGAGTGGTATGAAGTTCCTCGTAGTCGACGACTCGCCGACGATGCGACGCATCGTGATCAACTCGCTGCAGCGCATCGGATTCAGTGACACGATCGAAGCGGGTGATGGACAGGAAGCCTTGGCAAAGTTTGACAGCTCAGTCCAGTTCGTCATCACCGACTGGAATATGCCCACCATGAGCGGTACCGAATTCACGAAAGCGCTGCGTTCGCGACCAGATGGGCTGCACGTGCCCGTGTTGATGGTGACCGCGCGATCAGTAAAGGAAGACATTCTTACGGCAATGGAGGCGGGCGTGAACAACTACATCGTCAAGCCGTTTACACCGCAAGTGCTAAAAGAGAAGATTGATGCGCTCCTTCCGGCCGCCGCCACGTGAAGACGCCGGTCATGATCACACATCGCGCGCACGAAGTGCTGTACGAGTCGGAAGCCGCCCTGCGGTTGGTGGATCAAGAGATTCACGACTTGCGCGGCGACCCGTTCCCGCACGACGCGAGCATTGCCGAGCTACCGGCCATCTTGCAGCGGGCGACTACGCAAATTCTCGAAGTGCTCTCACGGTTGCGCGATACGCGCACGGCCCTGCAAAGCTCCACGTTGCAAAAATTTCAGGTCACGCAAGACAAGCTCCGCGAGGTTACCACGGCGACGGAGGATGCGGCGACCAATATCCTCGACGCATGCGATCGTGCGGCGCAGATTGTCGACGCACTCGACGCCAACGATGCCCACGTTGAGCCAAATCGCGAGACGGCGAGCGTACTGCGCGGCACGTTGCGCGACGAGCTCTTTCTGATGATGAGTGCACTGCAATTTCAGGACATCACGACGCAGCAACTCAATCATGCGTCAGCCGTGTTAGTCGACATGGAAAATCGACTGGCAGAGGTCGCGCGATTGTTCGACACCAGTTTCGACGAACAGTATCGCGGTCAACGGTATGAGGCGCCGGATGCAATGACGTACGATCCCAATGCAAGTACGAAGAACATCGAAGGTCGACAGGCGCTTGCAGACGAAATCTTCACTGGGATTCGACTTCCCGCGGCCTAAGCCCCCCGGCATTCCGCGGCGTGAACGGCTCGTGTCTTCGGACGCGAGCCGTTTGCATGTCAGTGATTTTCAACACAGAGTCTCAACCTGGGTCTGCGAGCTTCCGATACTACACGCATGGCTCTCCTGACACTTGACGATGCGGCCACGCTCCTGTTGCAGTTGGATGCGACAGATACGGTGGAGCTCACACGTCTCCGTGATGCGTTAACCGATCTTGCCTTCGAAAACGGCGTATCACTTCCTGCGCAACCATTCGTGGCTCGTGCGGCGCGCGTGCTCGGCACACTCGTACGCGGCACGGCCACCGACGTGAGTGCGGCGTTCGCCGACGTGAGCGACGCGATCGAAGCGGCGATGCGGTTGAATACCGGATCGATACAGTCGGCCGCCAATGCGCCCGTGATGGCGCTACCAACACGTGACACAGTGCCCGATGATATCCCGGCGCAGCTTCCGGCAGATGCGGATCGCGAGCTGTTGCCAGATTTCATCATGGAAAGTCACGAGTGCATCGCCGCGAGCGAAACCGCGCTGTTGCTTCTTGAAGACGAACCGAACGATGTGGAAGCCCTCAATACGGTCTTTCGTGCGTTTCACACAGTGAAAGGAACGTCCGCCTTTCTGGGATTGGCGCGCCTGACAGCATTTGCACATGAAGCTGAATCGCTTTTGAGCCGAGTGCGCGAAAAAGAAATCGCGTATACCAGATCATGCGCGGACCTGTCACTTCGGTCCGTGGACATGCTGAAGGAACTACTTGTCTCCGTGGAAGTGGCACTTACTGGTGATGGAATGTTACCGGTGCCTGACGGCTATCATGAGCTGTTGCACGCACTCGCACACTACGATCCAACGAAGTCGATGCCGTCAATGCCTGCAACGACGGCTACCATCGCCACGAAGGTCACGCGCATTGACGTCGGAAATGACGCAACGATTCGCGTGCGTACGGATCGCCTGGATCGCCTCATTGACATGGTTGGTGAGTTGGTGATTGCGCAATCGATGATTGCCGGTGACGAGCTCGTCGAAACTGGAACTCGGCACGCGCTACAGCGCAAAGTGACGCACGCGGGCAAGATCGTTCGCGAGTTACAAGCGTTAAGCATGTCGATGCGCATGGTACCCTTGCGCACAACGTTTCAGAAATTGACCCGCGTGGTGCGTGATACCTCGGTCAAGGCCGGAAAAGAAGTGCACTTCATCACC
>JAYTTR010000334.1:0-6139 GCA_043744935.1 Gemmatimonadaceae bacterium | reverse complement strand
GCGTGCACCAAGTCGGCCATGGCTCCAACAGTCTCCTCAATGGGCACTGTTTTGTCGACGCGGTGCTGATAGTACAAGTCAATGGTGTCAACGCCCAGGCGCTGTAACGAGGCCTCGCACGCGGCGCGCACATAATCGGGATGACCGTTTACGCCACGACTCGTGGCGTTTCCCACGTCGCGTACGATGCCGAATTTCGTCGCAATGATTGCGTCGTTGCGGCGACCACGAATGGCGCGACCGACCAACGCCTCGTTGAGGTGCGGACCGTAAATATCGGCCGTGTCGAGGAGCGTCACTCCGATGTCCAACGCGTGATGAATGACGGCGATTGAGCGAGCATCATCTCGCGACGCCGCCGAACCATAAAACTCAGACATCCCCATACACCCGAGGCCAAGTGCAGAGACACGCAAGCCTTGTGCGCCGAGGGCGCGCGTGGGCACTGTGATCATGATTGGGGGACGGTCGAAGGGTAAGGAAGCACGGGTGTCAAGCCAAAACTGTGGAATAGAAATGCATACACGTCAGCGGTCTCTTTGATGCTCTTCGCGAGCGATGAACTACCATGCCCCGACTGAGTTTCGATGCGAATGAGCACCGGATTCGAGCCGCGATGTGCCGCCTGCAAGCGTGCCGCAAACTTGAACGAATGCGCCGGGACCACACGATCATCGTGATCAGCGGTCAGCAGCAGGGTAGCCGGATACGATACGCCATCAAGCAGCTGGTGGAGTGGCGAATACGCATGCAGAAACGTAAAATCAAATGCATTGTCGCTCGTACCGTAGTCCGCAATCCAGTTCCAGCCAATGGTGAATTTGTGAAAGCGGAGCATGTCCATCACGCCAACGGCCGGGAGCGCCACGCGCACGAGATCAGGTCGCTGCGTCATGATTGCACCAACTAACAGTCCACCATTGGACCCACCTTGAATAGCCAGCCGATTTTCGTTGGTGTAGCGATTGGCAACTAACCATTCGAGAATCGCGATGTAATCGTCGAAAACGTTTTGCTTCTGCTGACGCATGCCAGCCTTGTGCCAGGCTTCACCATATTCGCCACCGCCGCGCAAGTTGCACTGCACATAGACGCCACCCTGCTCGAGAAACGCCATCCGCAATGCACTGAACGCGGGTGGAAGCGTGATGTTGAACCCACCATATCCGTATGCGAGTGTGGGGTTTTCCCCGTTGAGCACGAGCCCCTTTTTCGCGACAATAAATGCCGGGATGCGCGTGCCGTCCTTGCTCGGTACGAATACTTGTGTCGTTTCAAATTGTGTTGGGTCAAACGGCAGCCGTTGCTCGCGAAAAAGCGTGCTCGTTCCGGTTGCAATATCGTAGTGATATACTGTCGGCGGCGCCGTAAATGATGTGAACGTGTAAAACACCGACGTGGCATCAGGCTCGCCGCTAAATCCAGTCGCGGAGCCAATGCCCGGTAACACGATTTCCCGTTCAAGTTGTCCATCCCGCGAAAAGACGTACGCGCGCGTCGTTACATCGTGCAGGTACGTCACAAAGACGCGCCCGCCAGCACTCGTAACGCTGTCAATGGGCTCGGCGCGCTCGGCGATGATGGTATGCCACGCCGCCTCCATACGCTGCGCCGGATCAATACGTACGACTCGACGATTCGGTGCGTTGCGATTTGTGACCACGAGCAACGACGCGTCGATGTTATCGAGCACGCCCATTTCATCGTCGAACTCAGGCCAGATGTTGCGAAACTCCACGTCGCCGAGCGATAGATCCAGAATGGAAAATGCGGTGCCGTCTTTCCCGCGCCCGCGGTCACTGACGTACAACACCGCAAACCGTTCGTCTTCCGTTGTTGCAAGATGATGAAACCGCTGCGGGTTCGTCGCGTCACGATACACCAGTCGATCAGCGTCTTGCGTCGTGCCAAGCAGGTGGTAATACACTTGGTGGTCCTCATTCATTGACGAATACGACGACGCGTGGCCTGAGGGTGCTGGATAGCGGCTGTAGAAAAAGCCGTCGCCGTACCATGCTAAATCCGACACCTTCACCCACGCCACGCGATCGGCCAGTTCCACCCGGGTGCCGGTGTCCATCACCCGGATCTCCTGCCAGTCCGAGCCCGACACGCTGATCATGTAGGCAATGCGGCTTCCGCTGCCATTGAACGTCAAGGCACTCACGCGCGTGGTGCCGTCTGCCGACATCGCGTTGGGATCAAGCAGCACTTGCGGCTCACCGTCGGCACCCGCTTGCAAATAGTACACCGCCTGGTTTTGCAATCCGTCATTTTTTGCAAAGAGATACCAGTGCCGCTTCTGCGCGGGTGCGGAAATGCGAGGGTAGTTCACCAGCTGCGTCAATCGATCGCGCAGGGCAGCTCGAAACGGAATATCCGAGAGATATTGGAACGTGACGGAATTCTGCGCTTCCACCCAGGTTCTGGTCTCATCGGACATGTCGTCTTCGAGCCATCGGTACGGGTCGGCAATGGCGATACCGTGGTAGTCGTCGACTTGGTCCGCGCGGCGGGTCTCCGGATAGAGCAGTGGTGGCGCAGCAGCGGGGGAGCGTTCGGGCGGAAGCGTGTCGTTCACGAGTAGGGTCAGGCGAGGGGTAGCGGCAGGGGTCAAGCATCCGCTATCTTGCCAAGCTCTGTTGGAGTACGATCATCCGCAACACTCCTGCCGGTCGGCGCGGTTGGCCCAAGGCAGTGGCGATGCCACGTCGGTTCTGGTCGAGAGACATCGCTCTCGCACCTCGTCGTAGCCTCTCGCGCCGATTTCCTTGGGTGTATTCCTGGCGAAGCCGGACCCGTAGCACCCTGATTGGGCCGCACCGTTTTCGGCCCCGAGAGACATATGCATCCGTTTATCGAGACGCAGAAAGAGTGGATGAAGACCAACGTCCCGCCGTTCCGGCCGGGCGACACGGTGCGCGTCAACGTCCGCGTGAAAGAAGGCGATAAGGAACGACAGCAGGCGTTTGAAGGCGTGTGCATCGCCCGTCGTGGCGGTGGCGTCAGCGAGACATTCACGGTCCGCAAGGTGTCAAACGGCGTTGGTGTCGAGCGCATTTTCCCGCTGCACAGTCCGATGATTGCCGATATCGTAGTGGTGCGTCGCGGCGTTGTGCGTCGTGCCAAGCTGTACTACTTGCGCGATGTAACCGGTAAGGCCGCGCGCATCAAAGAGCGCAAAGTCGTCCGCGCGCCAAAGGCGTAATCTCGTAGGCAACACGGCGCGGGTCGGTGGGTCGCTGGAGCCGCATTGAGTGCAACGCACGCGCGCAGTATGGCCCGCTGCTCGCTGGTGTAGATGAAGTTGGACGGGGCCCTCTCGCGGGCCCCGTTGTCGCGTGTGCGATCGTCATGCCGCCTCATCGGCGCGCAATTGCTGGTGTAAATGATTCCAAGCAACTTGACGCAAAAACGCGCGAGCGACTGGCGCCGCTCATTTTGCAGCAAGCGCTCGCCGTGTCGCTGGGTGCGGCGTCGGCGCGCGAAATTGATCGAATCAATATTTACCACGCGACGGTCCTCGCGATGGCGCGCGCGCTCAAGCGTCTCGAAACTCAACTTGGCGTTGCGCCCGACCATGTGCTGGTTGACGGCAGGCCATTGCGAACGCTCGGCGTGCTGCACACGGCGGTTGTGAAGGGGGACGCGAAGTGTTACGGCATTGCCTGCGCGTCAATCGTCGCCAAAGTGACGCGAGATCGCCTCATGACCGCGCTGGCACGGCGTTACGACGGATTTGGATGGGAACGCAATGCGGGATACGGCACGCCGCAACATTTGGCCGCACTAGCGCGTGATGGGCTCACGCCACATCATCGACGACGCTTCTGTCTCGAGGAGCAGGATTCGTTGCCGCTCGATATTTCCGCCGTCGCAATCGACCCACTACCAACGGAATTCGTATGACCGATTCGAACACCGCGGTGTTTCGCGCTGGACTCCTCACCGGGCAAGTAGCGCTCATCACGGGTGGTGGCACGGGCATTGGCTTTGGCATAGCGGAATTGTTGGCGGAACTCGGTGCGCATGTGGTGCTCGCGAGCCGAAAACCGGAAAACCTTGAACGTGCATGCGCGACGATCACCGCGAGTGGCGGACTGGCAACTGCTGTGCAACTCGATGTGCGTGACGCGGAAAAAGTGAAGGAAGCCGTGGATCGCGTCGCGCAGACGCACGGTCGTATCGATCTGCTGGTGAACAACGCCGCTGGCAATTTTTATGCACCCAGCGCGACGCTGTCGCCGAATGCCTGGAAGAGTGTTGTCGAGATTGATTTGTTTGGGACATTCTACTGTTCGCAGGCGGTGTATCCGGTAATGGCAGCGCAGGGTGGAGGGCGCATTGTGAGTATTTCGATGACGCTGCATTATCGCGGCTGGCCGTTGATGGCGCATGCGACGGCCGCGAAAGCGGGCGTTGATGCATTGACCCGCACACTGGCGATGGAGTGGGCGCCGCAAAAAATTCGGCTGAATGCCATCGCACCAGGTCCCATTCCCACCGACGGTGTGAAAAAAGCCTTCACGCCGCCCGCAGACAGCGGAGTTGCCGACATTTTCGCAGCGACAGAAGCACGCATGGCCGCATACGCGAAAAAAAGCATTCCTCTCGGTCGTTGGGGTTCGCCGCGGGATGTTGCGAATATGGTCGCATTTCTCGCGTCGCCCGCCGGTGATTGGGTGACGGGCGCCATCTTCGTCATCGATGGCGGGGAATGGTTAGCCAAGCCACCAATGTAGAAAAGTTCGGGCGATCATCTGTTTAGTGATCTTTCGCACACTGAACTCGGCGGCTCTCGTGATAACCATCACGTTTCTCGTCGAGTTTTTTCATTCTGGTGACAAAGATCACGACATCCGTTTCCGGCAACGCGCAACTTTTCTCTCGTGGATCAGGTGCAGTGTCCGCGTCCCTGACACGCTCGCGACTGACCCGGTTGTCACTCGACTTTTTGTCACCACCACGTAGAGAACAGGAGCAAGTATGCGACAGATTCGAAACTTCGCCATCGCAACGCTGGCAGCATCTACTCTCGGCGCTTGTGCCACCAAAGGCTTCGTTCGTCGTGGTCTTGATGAACAGCGCGTGGCGTTGACGCAGGAACAGCTGGCACGCGCCAATGGTGATAGCACACTGCGACTTGACGTCAACGGGGTGCGCACGGATGTGGCATCGGTGCGCGCCGACGTCGCGGCCCTCCGCACGGAACTCTCGACATTGCGGACGGAATTTGGCGCCAAAATTTCGATGGTCGAAGGGCAGATCACGTTTGCGTTGCCGGTGCATTTTGGCTTTGACGCCGCGGCCGTACGTCAGCAGGATGAGGCGGCCTTGACGAAGTTCGCTCAGGTTGCTGGTGCCCACTATAAAGGCGCCATGATCACGATTGAAGGTTTCGCGGATCCCGCAGGTTCGGCGCAGTACAACGTGCAATTATCACAGAAGCGCGCTGAAGCCGTGCGAGAATACCTCGTGGGCAAAGGGCTCAACAACGCGAATTTGAAGACGGTCGGCTACGGCAAGGCGCGCTTGGTTCGCGTTGGTGCGAAGAAGGATGCCCCGGGTGCCGAACTCAACCGTAGAGTTACCTTTGTTGTCGACGCTCCATCGGAGACTACGGTTGCTGCATTGTCGGTTCGCCGGCCGTAGTTTGCTTGTGCGATAACCTTTTGGTGCCGTGTACGTACGGCATCACATGGAAATTAGTGGCCGGTTCCGTGATGGAGCCGGTCACTTCGCGTTCAAGTGCTCGCCAGATTCGTTATTATTCCATTTGTTAACAGCGCAGATGCCCGCATGGCGCTGCGAGACCGCACCTCAACTACGGCATGTCGCAAACTCAAACGTTCGTCGATCGACTGGTTCAACCTGAACACGCGCTGCCGCCGATTGATATCGGGCACGACGTGCTGCCGCGTATTCTGCGGCCGCAGGCTCAATTGGGCGTCCTTGATATCACCGAATGGTTTGGCGACACCAGCGGCGGCATTCGCACCTACCTACTGCAGAAAGCGCAGTACGTGGCGGCGCGACCGTGGTTGCGGCAAGTCTTGACGGTGCCGGGTGCGCGCGACGCGATCACCGAAGAAGACGGCGTCCGCATGTATCGATTGCAGGGGCCACCCATTCCCCGACA
>JAYTTR010000333.1:0-6160 GCA_043744935.1 Gemmatimonadaceae bacterium | reverse complement strand
TACCGGGTCCGAAGAGGCGTGCTACGCCACGTTGCTGCAAGGCGTCCATATCTTCTTTCGGAATGATGCCGCCACCCGTGAGCAAAATGTCGTCGCGTCCGGCTTCAACGAGCAGCGCCCGCACGCGCGGAAACAGCGTCATGTGTGCACCACTCAGAATGGACAGGCCGACCACGTCCACATCTTCCTGAATGGCAGCAGTCGCAATCATCTCCGGTGTCTGATGGAGCCCGGTATAGATCACTTCCATCCCAGCATCGCGGAGCGCTGCGGCGACAACTTTCGCGCCGCGGTCATGTCCGTCTAGGCCAGGTTTGGCCACCAAAACGCGAATCGGTCGGGTCATCGAGTAGGGATCGGTTAGTCCCTCGATCATCGAGGGGAATACGAGAACGTAGTCATCGCGCTTTAGCGCAAGCAACGGCGCTAGCCGCACGACTTGGGCATGAACGGTGTTATCCGTCTTTACGGGCCACCAACAGCATTTCGCTCGACCGACGCGTGAGCGGGCGATCCTCCCACGCGTCGAAAGCTTGCTCAACCACGAGTCCAACTTCTTGCAGACGCGCCGCGAGTTCGGATGCGGTGTAAAGCCGAATGCGATGCGCGCGCTCTCCGTCACCAGTGGGACCGCGCCACGTTGACGTGATTTCGAGAAAACCGGAGAGTGGATCGAAGCGACGTTCCTGTCCGAACACCGTGCCGTCCGCGACGCTCCACCAATCGCGCGCGAGAAACCGCGTCATGACGCCGTCGCGACTTCCGCCATGCCACACCAGTACGCCGCCGGGTTTGAGCACGCGCGCAAATTCGGCGAGTACGCGCAAATCATCACGCGGCGTGTCGAAAAACCCGAAAGATGTAAAGAGATTGACGACCGCATCAAACCGCGACGTCCAGCGCACCGGCAATTTGCGCATATCACCGCGCGTGTAGCGCAGTCGCGCACCCGTACCCCGTTTGCGCGCGACGTCGAGCAAATCCGGCGAATAGTCGAGTCCATCCACATTGAAACCCGCTTCGGCCAGCAGATGTGCGTGCCGTCCCTGACCACACGGGCAATCGAGGACGCGCGCACCGGAGGGCAGCTCGAGCAGCTCCATCAAGCGCGCGACTTCGCGCCGATCTCGCGTGAGATTGAACAACGGTTCGTACTCATGCAGGTAATGCGCATCAAACTGTGTTGCCCACCACGGCTCCGAACTCAGAAGAACACCGGTTCACGGTACGCACCGAACACATCTTCAAGCGCCGCGCGAATTTCGTAGAGCGTGCAGTACGCGCGTGCGCAATCGAGAATGAATGGGACGACATTTGCGTCGGTGCGCGCCGCCGCACGCAACGCATCAAGGCGCTGCGCCACGAGCGGATTATCGCGCGACGCACGCATCGTGGCCAAACGGGCGCGTTGCTCGCGGTCTGCTTCTTCGCCGATACGCAACGTCTCGATGGAGAGGCCCTGATCATCCGTGACAAATTCGTTGACACCAACCACCAATTTGCGACGCTGTTCGATCTCCCACTGTTGACGCGCTGCGCTTTCAGCGATGCGCTTTTGAAACCATCCCTCTTCCAGCCCTTTGACGACGCCGCCAAACCCATCGATCTGCTCGAACAAGGCCTCGGCTTCCCGCTCCAGTTGATCGGTCAGCGCCTCGACGTAATACGAACCGCCGAGTGGATCGGTGACGTTGGGAACGCCGGATTCGTACGCCAGAATCTGTTGCGTCCGCAACGCCACTTCAACCGCCGATTCGGTCGGCAGCGAGAGCGTTTCATCGAGAGAATTCGTGTGCAGCGATTGCGTACCGCCCAACACAGCGGCGAGCGCCTGATACGCAACACGTACCACGTTGTTGGTGGGCTGCTGCGCGGTGAGCGTGACACCCGCCGTTTGCGAATGGAACCGCATCATCCACGAACGCGGATTTTTTGCGCCATACCGTTCCTTCATGTGACGCGCCCAAATGCGACGCGCGGCGCGCAGCTTGGCGATCTCTTCGAAGAAATCGTTGTGAATATCCCAGAAGAACGAGAGGCGCGGCGCAAAATCATCGATATCCAGTCCGCGAGCGATACCGCGTTCGACATAGGTAAAACCGTCCGCGAGCGTGAACGCGAGCTCTTGCGCCGCGGTCGATCCGGCTTCGCGAATGTGATACCCAGAAATAGAAATGGTATTCCAGTTTGGAGCGTGCTCGGCACACCACGCAAACCCGTCAACAATGAGACGCAGCGCGGGCTCGATGGGAAAACACCACGCGTGCTGCGCCATGTATTCCTTGAGGATGTCGTTCTGTACCGTGCCCTGTATCTTCAGCGAGCTGATGCCTTTCTTTTCGGCTGCCGCGACGTAAAAACAAAGGAGAATGATGGCCGGACCATTGATCGTCATGGACGTCGAGACCTGGTCGAGTGGGATACCATCGAACAGCGCCTCCATGTCCGCGAGCGACGAAATCGCGACGCCGCACTTTCCCACTTCGCCCTCGGATCGCGGATGATCAGAGTCATAGCCCATCAGCGTCGGAAAATCGAATGCCACCGATAGTCCGGTTTGCCCCTGCGACAAGAGATACTTGTACCGTTGATTGGTTTCGCGCGCCGTACCAAAACCGGCAAATTGACGCATGGTCCACAGCTTGCCGCGATAGCCCGTGGGATGAATGCCGCGCGTGAATGGGAATTGCCCCGGCAGTTCAAATGCGGTGCCGGCCGACCCTTCAAGGTCGAGCGCCGTGTACAGCGGCGGCACTTCCATCGCGGAATTCGTGAATGCGATATCCCGTTTTCGTCCGGTGTCGAATTGCCCACGCCACTCGGCAACTTCACGACGGAGCGCATCGAGCTCGTCCTGCTGTTGCCGCACCACGTCTTCGAGATTCGAAATCGTCGTCATCTGTTGATCCCCGTAGTGAGCGCATGAGCGATCAAGTCAAAAACCCGTCAGGAGGGCTCCACTGCGCGCGCGCAGCGAATCGGCGACGGCGAACGGTGCAATGTCGCCAGCTTCCAGTGCAGAAATTTGCGTTTCCAACCAGGCACGCGTCCCGGCATCGTGCCAGAGTCGCTCGCGGATCTGCTGCTCAGCCACTTCCATGACTCGTTCACGCAGCCGTTGCCTCCGTCGTTGAACGAGTTCACCGCTGCGTTCAAGATAGCGGACATGCCGGTCGAGAGCGTCGATGATCTCGCTGGTGCCCTCACCGTTCGCGGCCACAGTGCGGAGAACCGGCGGCGTCCAGTGTTCGGGCTCCGCTACGAGCGCGGCGGCCCGAGCCGCGCGAGCCGGATTCATAGCGTCACGCATCGCGTCGCGATCGGTAATATTCCGCAGATCAACACCGTGGTGTGCCGGTACGTGCGTTGAGGCACCGGTGCGAAGCCCTAACATAAGTTCGATGTCGTTGCGCAAGCGGTCCGCGCCCGGACGGTCTGCCTTGTTGACCGTGAAGACATCGGCGATTTCCATCACGCCTGCTTTGAGCGTTTGTATGGCATCGCCCGACTCGGGAACAAGCACGACCAACGTGGTGTCGGCGGCACGTGCGATATCGAGCTCACTCTGCCCGACGCCAACAGTTTCCAGCAGGATTACATCCATCCCGAATGCGTCGAGCACGTCGCACACTTCGCGTGTCGCCATCGCGAGTCCGCCGAGGGAGCCCCGGGTCGCCATGGACCGAATGAAGACACCGGGATCAAGCGCAATTTCTTCCATGCGAATACGATCGCCGAGCAAAGCACCGCCCGTGAATGGCGACGTGGGGTCGACAGCGACGATGCCAACGCGCAAACCCATCGTGCGGTATGCCAGCGCCAACCGAGTCGTGAGGGTGCTTTTGCCCGCTCCGGGCGGTCCGGTAATGCCAACGCGTCGTGCGCGACCGACGAGCGGGTGCAACGTCGCCAGAAACGTGTCAAAGCCGACGCGATGATTTTCAACGATACTGACCGCGCGCGCGAGGGCCGCAGGTTTACCCGACCTGAAATCTGCTAAAAGGCGCGCGAGTGCCGGACTGAGGCTTGCCACGGTCACGTTCGGTCTCCGTCACGTGGTAACGGTTCATCATGTTCGTCTCGAATATCGCCCACCAACTCCTCCAGAAGATCTTCCATCGTCACCAGTCCCAGGACGTCGCCCGCGTCACTCCGTACTACCGCCAACTGCCGACGCGCTCGCAACAACTCGAACAACAATTCGTTCGCCGGTTTTGTGGGTGCGGTGACGGTGATTGGACGCAGCGGTGGCATTCGTTCGCCGGCAAGTTTGAAAACGTCGAACGCGTGAATCATGCCGATAATATCATTGATAGTTCCGCGATAAATTGGAACCCGGCTATACGCGGAGAGCGCGACACCGCGCGCAATTTCCATGGGGTCAAGCGTCACATCGAGTGCGAACAGCTCGTGCCGTGGTGTCATCACATCGGCCGCCGTTTTATCACCAAACTGCATGACACCCGAAATGATCGCCATTTCCTCGGTCTGGCCAATGCTATCGAAGGCGCCATCGCGAAGGAGATCTTCAAGCCCTTCGCGCGCGTCGGCATCGGCCGTTCGCTGCGCGGGCGTTACGACAATGGAACTCGCGGCCTGCGCCAGCCGACCAAACGGCGTCACAATGAGATCGATAACACGCAACACCGGCACGAGCACTGGCACGAGTTGCGGCGCCCATCGTCGCCCGATTGTGCGCGGCAACAACTGCCCCACGAGCAACATCAGCAAGAGGAAAATGGCGGCATCGCGCGCGAATGCCCACGGCGTTGCACCTTCGCTCGCCGCCAGTAGTGCGCCCATGGCGAACACCATCAGCATAATGCCAGTGCCGGCTGCTTGTGCCAGACGAGCGGGACGTTCGAGATAGCGCGCCATCGACCCAGAATTCCCGCGGCGGTGCTCAATCCAATGCCGCAGCCACAAACGACTGACGGCGCGAACTGCTGTTGCTCCGGCAGTCAACACAGCGACAACAAGCACCACGAAGAGCGTGAGCAGGATAGACATCACCCGTCACCAGCGATAACGCGTTCAAGAAAAATCCGTTCGATCTTTCGACGGACCACGCGTTCAACGATGACACGAAACGGACCAATCGTGAGCGACTCGCCGGCGCGTGGCACGCGACCGACAAGTTCGAGTACCAAACCACCAACGGTGGTGACGTCATCGCGCGTGAAGTCGTGATCAAGCGCGTCGGACAGATCACTGAGGTTCATCCGACCAGACACCCAAAAGCGCGTCCTCGCCTCGGACTCGACCACTCGTTCTTCCTCATCATACTCGTCGCGAATCTCACCGACCAATTCTTCGAGGACATCCTCGATGGTGACGAGTCCGGCCGTACCACCGTACTCATCTGCCACGATCGCGATATGCCGTCCCGTCGCCCGAAACTCGCGCAGCAAATCAGCGATGCGTTTTGACGGCGGAATGAACGTTGGCGGTCGAATGAGCGAGAGCCAGCCGGCTGGTGGCTCTTCATCCGCGAGCACCGGCTGCAGTAAATCCTTCGCATACAAAATACCAATAATCTCGTCCGCCGTGTCCTCAAACACTGGCACACGCGAATGTTGCGCGCTGCGCACACGATCAATCACCTCTGACCACGGCGTTTCTTTTTCGATCCCAATGATATCAACGCGAGGGACCATCACTTCTTCCGCTGTCGTCTCTCCAAAATCAAAAATGCCCAGCAACAGATCGCGTTCGTCGCGCGACACGTCGGCTTCGCTGGTAATCACTTCACGAAATTGCGCAGCCGCTTCTTCGCGACGTTCAGTCGTTGCGTCGGCTTCGGAAATGACGTCCGTAAACGCCAACTCAATCCATTCGCCGATGCGTATTGCTGGCGTGAGCACCAATTCAATCACGCGCGTAAACCAGCGTAGACGATCGGATACATCGTCGCCCAACGCATCGCCAATAGCGCGCGCAACACTTTCGGCCACGGCGACAGTCACGAGCGCCGACAACGTCAGCAAGACAAACGCTTGTGGGGTGGCACGTTCGGAAAGACCAAGCGCAATGGCAATGGCGCTGCCCGCCATTCCATGGCCAAGCACGCGAGCAAAGGCGAGCGCACGATGTGTGCGTTCGCGCGACGGAATGACGCGCGGCACGAGCGGCAGCGGAGGTAGCACGCCGGTGCGCTCGG
>JAYTTR010000332.1:0-6165 GCA_043744935.1 Gemmatimonadaceae bacterium | reverse complement strand
GTTTTCTTGTGAGAGTCGATCCGGCACTTCATCGCCAAGTCGCTATTGCTGCCTCTCATGCAAATGAGAGTTTGAATACGTGGGTGAGCAATTGCCTTGAGCGTTCTACGATGCCAGCACCGTCGCTTCATAGAATTGCGATGGCGATCCTGAGAACAGGCGCAACGGCGCACGCGATTCAGTACAGCAAGCGGATAACGGATCAATCGTTCATCGGCCTTGGGCTGGGGAACGACTACTCGAGTCAGCTGCGACCAAAAGATGTTCCGACGCAAGAAAAACTTGTACATCGGCACCAACTCGACTTACAAGATCTTGCTAAAAGCACAAATTTCTCTAAACAGGGGTACGCGAGTGTCTCTTGAGAAGATGCAGGAGCAGACTGATGTCAGATTGAAGCTTTCACCGCCTGAGCTATGGCATCTAAGCTTCACACGTAACGAGCTCACGGAAGAGTTCACGTCCGAACCGCCGTCAATCATATTCGGCCTAGGCTTGAATAGGATTTCCGCGACGTCGCTGGGCGTAGAGCTGACCGTTGAGTTGACCGACTTCAAGCCACTTTCGCTGCGCGTCACATATCGAGCCGTATTTGAAATCGCAGACGGTGAAACGCCGGACGAGATCGATCTGCAGCTTCGCCTTGTTGCTGCACAAATTGCGCCCGCTGTGCTTTACCCATTCATCCGCGAGACTGTGCTAACGACAGCACTCAAGGCGGGTCTTCCACCCGTACTTCCGCCTATTGTGAATTTCAGGAGCGTCTTTGATCCTGCCCAAGTGACGTTGCCGGAGCTCGCAGCGGCGGGATAAGGCGTCTCGGCACTCGCAAGGTCGGTGACCGGTTGGAGCAGAAGCCCTAACGCTCCCGCCCCTCACAACCGCCCCGCCAACCGCTGCAATACGCCCGGCAAATCGGGCACGACCACCAACACGTCCCGCAGCGGATCACTCCCCATCGTTTTCATCCGCGCGACCGCATTCTTCATCGTATACATCGTCGGATCGAGCGCATCATTCACCTCCGCCCACAGGATGGGCATCGACACCGTCGCACCCGGCAGCGGACGCACACTGAACGGCGCAACAATCGTCTGCCCATGTCGGTTCTGCAGATAATCGAGATACACTTTCGCACCACGCTTCGTCACGTGCCGGGTGATGGTGGCAATGTCGTCGAGTTCTCGCAGCACCACGCGCGCGAGCAATTCACCCAACGTGCGCGACTGCGCGTACGTGCACTGCGGCGGAAGCGGCACCATGATGTGCAAGCCCGTCTTGCCCGTAGTCTTCACGTAATGTGGCAAGTCAATGGACTCGCATAACGCATGCAACGCGAGCGCTGTGCGAACAACATCACTGAACGGCGCATCTTTCGGATCGAGATCAATCACACACCAATCGGGTTGCTCAAGCGTGGCAACGCGACTGGCCCACATGTGAATGGGAATGGAACCCATATTAGCGACATAGAGCAACGACTCCACGTCATCACACACGAAATAGCGCACGTCGCGCTGCGTGTCTTCACTCCAGATTGGCACCGTACGCATCCAAGCGGGCGCAAACTCCGGCGCATCTTTCTGATAAAACGATTTACCGTCAATACCGTCGGGAAAACGCGTGAGCACTACCGGACGGTCTTTCAAATACGGTAGCATCCACGGCGAAATGGCGCGGTAATAATCAATCATGTCACCTTTCGTGTAACGCTCTACTGGCCAATAAATTTTCTTCGGGTTTGACAAGGCAAATGTTTTCGCAATTGGCTCAACAACTTTTACCGTGTCGTCGACAACCGTGTGCACCGGAGACAAAACCGTCCACTGTTGTCGATCACAATCACGCGCATTTTTATCGTTGCGCAAACTGATAAATGTCGGATGCCGCAACACACCATCCGGCGTCCACTCGCGGAACCGCACTTCACACACATACACCGGATTTACCCACGTGGTAGACGCTGTCTCGGGAATAGCGCTGCTGGCCAATGGCGCGACACCAAGTGCGGTGACAGGGCCCTCGCACGGTGCATCGGCGCGCGTGATGGCGTCGAGCATCGTCTTCAGCTCACCAAGCTGCACATCATTGAACCCCGTCCCCACTCGGCCCGCATAGACCAGCGTTCCGCCCACCAGATCCGCAAGCAACAATGCGCCAATATGCGAACGTTGTCCCTTGGGTTTCGTGTAACCCACGATGACAAAGTCACCCGTGCGATCGGTTTTGAATTTGAGCCAGACGTCACTTCGACCACCGCGATACCGGCTGTCAGCGCGCTTTCCGATCATCCCTTCAAGACCCATCGCGGCAACCTGCGCGAGAAAACGCTCGCCTTCACGTTCGATATGAGTAAGCGTGCGTAATGGTCCAAGTGTTGGGAAATGCTCCAGCAATAACGCTTTGCGTTGCGACAGGGGCAGCGGGCGCAGATCAAAATCTTCAAACGCCAGTACGTCAAACACGTAAAATGTTGCCGGTAGTTCTACCGCCGCACGTTGAATTTCAATGGGCGATGACAAACGTCCACGTCGTTGCAACATTGAAAAACTTGGCTTGCCTGCTGCATCGAGCACCACTACTTCACCATCAACAATGCAGTCGGTAAATGGCAGTGCTTTCACCGCGCGCGCAATTTCCGGAAATACCGTCGTGTAATCATTGCCGTTGCGGGTGAGCAGCAATGCTTCACCGCGCGACTTGCTCGCGATCAGTCGGTACCCGTCAAGCTTCAATTCAAAGAGCCACCCATCACGCGTAAACGGTGTATCACTCGGCTCCGCCAACATCGCATTAACCGTGCGCGGATCAACCTTTACGCGCGGTGCCGCGGTCTGTTCGAGCGCAATACGCAACGCACCGGCCGGCGTGCGGCCTTCCTTTACGTCTTCTACCGTGAGACCCGAAAGAACTGACTCTTCCGGAAATTGATCACCGGGTTGTCGCACCCACTCGTCGCGCTCTTTGATCAAAAGCCAGTCGCGGTCGCTCGATTTGATTTTCACCAGCGTCCATTTGCCGTGCAGCTTGTACCCGCGCAATTCAAACAGCAGTTTCCCTTTTGCGAGCCCCTCGCGCCAATCCTCGAGCGGCACCCACTCGCCACGGTCCCACACAATGATGCCGCCCGCTCCGTAATTACCGCTCGGTATGATGCCCTCGAAATCACCGTATTCGATGGGATGATCTTCCACCTTGACCGCGAGCCGTTTGTCGTTCGTGTCCAGCGACGGTCCCTTCGGCACCGCCCATGAGCGCAGCACACCATCCATTTCCATCCGCAAGTCGAAGTGCAATTGACGAGCGGCGTGCTTGTGCACAACGAAGAGTCGGCCGAGGACGTTCGAGATGCGTCCAACGGGCTCAGGAGACGTGTCGGAGGAACGTTTGGCACGATACGCGGCCAGCGTGTCCGGCATCGCCTCCGCAGGCGGTTGATTCTCCTCGGTCCCGTCGTTCATAGTGTAGTCAGGCGGTTCACCCGTTCCATCCAATCTCCGGTGCGACCATGGCAGCCAGATCCATCGCCAACGCGACGATTTCTTTTGGTCTCGTTTCTGTGCCCGTCAATTTGTACTCATCGGCAGAGTCGAAGGCGAGCGTGTCGTTCAACATGCTGCACAAGAAGTGCGGCTCGCGCCTGAAACAGCAATACATCTGCACGAAAGACCAGGAGATCGTCACGCGGGACGAGACGGTGAAAGGGTACGAGTTCGCGAAAGATCAGTATGTGATTTTGTCCGCGGAAGAGCTCAAGGCCCTCGATGAGAAAGCCACGGGTGCGATCGACATTCTCGAGTTCGTGCCATTGGCCAAGGTAGAGCGCGTCTACCTCGAAAAAGTGTACTATCTCGGCCCCGACAAGGGCGGCGACCGCGCGTATCGTTTGCTGGCCGCGGCACTGGAGGAAACGGGTCTCGCGGCTCTTGGGCAGTATGCCGCACGCGGCTCGCAATACCTCGTGCTGCTCCGTCCATCAAACGGTGTGATTGTGATGGAGCAGTTGCACTATTCGGACGAAATACGCGCGACCACCGAAGTCACGATTCCCGCTGGCGATATCAAACCGATGGAACTGGCGATGGCAAAACAGCTCATTGCGCAGACGGCGAGCGAAACGTTTGATCCGGAAAAGTATAAGGACACTGTGCGCGAACGTGTGATGGAAACCATTCAACGCAAAGTGGACGGACAAGACATCACGTCCGACGCGAAGCCCGAAGGTGCGACGAAAATTCTCGACCTCATGGAAGCACTGAAAGCCAGCCTCGCCGCGCCCGCGGCCAATGCGACAGCTTCGAAGGACAAGCGGAAAGCGTCGTGAGACTGCTCGCGGGCACGAGTGGGTACGCATTCAAGGAATGGAAAGGGACGTTCTATCCGGACGAACTCCACGATGACGCGATGCTCGGCTACTACGCATCGAAGTTCTCGACAGTCGAAATCAACAATTCGTTTTACCGATTGCCGAAAGAGCACGTGTTGCTGGAATGGGCAACACAGGTGCCCGACGCATTCACGTTTGCGATCAAAGCCAGTCAACGCATTACGCATCATGCGCGACTGAAGCCGGAGTGTGCGAGCGCGCTCGAATTTCTGCTTGCAAACACCCTTTCACTTGGCGCGAAGCTTGGACCAATTCTGTTTCAACTGCCGCCGAATTTGAAAAAAGATATTGATCGGTTGCGTGTGTTTCTGGACATGCTGCCCGCAGACCGTCGCTACACGATTGAGTTTCGACACGAGACGTGGTTCACCGACGATGTCCTTGATGCTTTGCGTTCGCGCGATATTGCGCTGTGCATCATTGATCAGCCGGAGTTCGCGTCACCGATCGTGGCAACGGCATCGTGGGGATACGTGCGGCTGCATCGGTTTGACTATGACGCCGCAGCGTTGGATATGTGGTCGAAGCGCATTGGTGAGCAGCCGTGGAGCGACGCGCTCGTGTACTTCAAGCACGATGAGGGCGCGGGCTCGGGGCCGCCGGCAGTCGAAGGGTTTCTCACGACGTTTGGGCGGTAGTCAACTGCGTTGACATATGGTATGTCATTGACATATTATTGACATATGGTACGAACAACTGTTCGCCTTCCCGATGATTTGCTGGAAACCGCCAAGGAACGAGCGCGACTCACCGGACGCAGTTTGACGCAACTTCTTGAAGATGCCGTTCGCGCCGAGCTTTCGCATTCGCTGCCGAATGCACGTGTTGCTGAGCGTTCCCCTGTGTATCGAGTCCACCGTGATCAGCCGGTGCTTCCGCAACCGGGCAGCGAAAAGGTGGAGTCGACAACGTGGCATCGGGCACAAATCGCGGCACAAATCGCAGAGCTTCAAAATTTTCTGAGTGAACAGCCCGATCGGGACCGTCGCTCTGCAGATGAGATCATTGGGTACGACGCACACGGTCTTCCAAGGTAAGCGTTCGTGATTGTCGATACCTCTGCACTAATCGCGATCCTGTTTGGCGAACCGGAAGCCGCGGCTCTCGTCAACGCCATCATTGCGGCGCCAGTGCGGTTGGTGGCCGCCCCAACGCTCGTCGAAGCGAGCGCCGTTCTCTTCGCCCGCAAAGGTCCGAGCGGAGACGTGGCGTTAGATGCGCTGCTCCAACGGCTGTCGATCATCACTGTTGCAATGCATGCGGATGCGGCCGCTTCAGCACGTGGTGCTTTTCGGCGATTTGGAAAAGGTGTGGGCAAACCGGGAGTGCTGAATTATGGCGACTGCCTGTCGTATGGCGTGGCTATGACGTCGGGGTATCCGTTGCTTTTCAAAGGCAATGATTTTTCACAAACGGACGTTACAGTGGCCGCGTATTGAGCCTGCGTGGTCGTTTGAAATAGTTCTTTACACCTGATACAGGCGCCGCCAGTATTCGTACACCAACACCATGCTCAGCGTATCGAGTTTGCAATATTGCAGCAACAATGATCGCCACTTTGCTTTCGCCTCGACGTCTGTTTTCTCGACGCCGTACATCATCGCTTCGTACGCACGCATTGCACCAGTACCTTCGCGTACGTCCTGCACAACACCCGCAATTTCCAGTGCAGGCAACGCGTGATACGGGTCGACGGATGACGATACCAATGCATTCGTCCACGCCGCATACTGGTCGCGCATCGCGCTGTCCGATTTCCAGAGCGCGTCGAGCACCAC
>JAYTTR010000331.1:0-6170 GCA_043744935.1 Gemmatimonadaceae bacterium | reverse complement strand
ATGCTGCCGTCGTAGGCGCGAGGCATGTACGTGGCAGCCATCTCTCGCAGTGCGTCAAAAATCCTGACGGCCGGCCGTGCCGATAGCTCTCGCGCTGATGCATCCAGCGGTTCATTTGGCACCGAGGCCTCGATGCGACCATCCGCTGGTGATTGCGCATCGGCCGTGTTCCTGGTGCGACGCCACAAACGTCTAACCATCCTCCCCATCCAATCGATTTGCTCGCGACGTCGTAGTGCTCGCACCTCGTCTGCGCGACTGGCGTAGTATCGAACGCGATCAAACAGCGCGAGCCGTCGGTTGCGTTGGTCCTCCCGGCGAAAAATTGTCCGCACGATATCGCGCGCGACGGCGCCGACTCGCGGGAACGCTTCAGGTCGTGCATTGGGGTCGACGAGAATAACACGTTCAACAATTTCGCCGGCTGCGCGCAGTTGGCGTGCTATCTCGAACGCGAAGGAGCCGCCTATGCAAAAACCACCAATTCGGTACGGGCCGTGCTGCTGCTGTTGACGCAATGCTTTAACGTGCACCGCTGCCACATCCTCAACCGTTTGAGGGCTGCCGGGACTCGTGCAGTCGATCGTACCCAGTACGATGAGCGGTACATGCGCTCCCAGCAACGGCGCAAGGCGACGACAGTACCAACCGCCCCCATTTGTATCACCATGCACAAACACAAATGGTTTGCCAACGGCGTCTCCTTGCAACACTGTCAGGAGCGGCTCGTTGTCCGCGTACACTTCCGACTCGATCTTTCCTGCGAGAGCTTTGATCGTGGCGTCCTCGAATAGCGTCGCGAGAGGCAATCGCCGACCGCGCACACTTTCAATCGCAGCGAGCATTTGCACCGCCAACAGCGAATGCCCGCCAAGTTCGAAAAAGTCCTCGTGAATTCCGATGGGATGCACGCCAAGCAAGCGCTCCCAGATGCGAACGAGGTCGAATTCAATTGTCGAATGCGATTCCGATTTATCGTTTGTTTTCCGTTGAACAGGGGCATCGAATTTCGCGAGTGCGCGTCGATCGACCTTGCCGGTTGGACCAAGAGGCAAAGCATCGATTGAAACAAATGCATCCGGCATCATCGCCGGTGCAAGTATCCTCTTCACATGCGAGCGAAGTGTGTGGAGCGATGGTGCTGCATTTTGAACAGACACGTAGAACGCGATGAGCTGTTTACTTTCGCTGTATTCATCCTGTTCGCCACCTTGAGAGCGGACAATAGCAGCGCATGACTCAACATCCGCATGACTTGCGACAGCGTGCTCGACTTCTGCAAGCTCCACGCGATGTCCTCGTATTTTCACCTGATCGTCAAAACGTCCGAGAAACTCGAGCATGCCGTCGGCACACCATCGCACGCGGTCACCTGTGCGATACAGACGTTGATCTTCAATGAATGGATCGGCAACGAATCGCGACGCTGTGCGGATTGGATCATTCGTGTAACCGCGCGCGAGTCCGTGTCCGCCAATATAGAGTTCACCGGCGACACCCAACGGAACCAGTGCGCGCTGTTCGTCGAGTACTCTCACAATGGTGTTGGCAATCGGCCGGCCGAGCGTGATTGTCGCGCTGTCGGTTACCCGCATCGCGGTTGACCAGATCGTCGTCTCGGCCGGACCGTACATGTTCCAAAGTGCGCGACCACGTGGGAGCAACTTCGCCGCAAGCGTCGGCGTCAGTACTTCTCCGCCGCACATCATCACGAGTTCAGCGTTGCCGGTCCAGCCAGCGGCGAGCAGTAAACCCCACGTCGCTGGCGTTGCCTGCAACACCGTTGCGTGTGACGCATCGAGCAATGCGGCGAGTTGTTCGCCATCGACGGTCGCCGACCTCGGCGCAATGACAACACGTCCACCAGTCACGAGTGGTAGCCACAGCTCAAGTGCTGCAATGTCGAACGACAATGAGGTGACCGCCAGCAGTGTATCACTGACCGTGAATCCCGGCTCACGTGCCATCGACGTAAGCAAGTTGACAAGCGCGCGATGTTCGACACCAACGCCCTTGGGTGTGCCTGTTGAACCGGATGTGTACACCACGTATGCGAGATTCGACGATCGGGCGCCACACCTGATGATCGGTGGCGTTGATGCGTGGTATTCGGACGGAGCCTTGTCCAACAGGATCACCGGCAAACCATGCTCGGGGAGTTTGTCGAGTTGTCGTGTCTCCGCGACCAATACCCGCGGCACCGAATCCCGCAGCATGTGCGTCAATCGCGCTTGCGGATACGTCGGATCGAGCGCCAGGTACGCTCCGCCCGCTTTCATGATGCCGAGCGCGCCAATCAGCATCGCGGCGGATCGATCGGCGCAGAGCGCCACGACCATATCGGCTCCGACTCCAAGAGCCAGAAGCTGCGAGGCAATGGCATTCGCCCGCTCATCGAGTGCGCGATATGTCAACTCTTCACACTCGTCGACGACGGCGATGCTATCCGGCATCAAAGCAACGCGCTCCTCGAACAACATTGGCACCGTTACGTTGTCACGATACGGCAGTGTGGTCCGATTCCATTCGTGCAGCAAAGTGAAGCGCTCGACGGAGCTCACCATTGCCAATTCCGCGACCGGGAGAGCCGGATCGGCAACCGCAGACGTCACAAGTGTCACGAAATGCTGAGCGAGTCGAGATGCAGTCTCCACATCGAATAGATCGCTGTCAAATTCGAGCGCACCGCAAATCCCGGCAGGAGTCGATTGCAGCAGCAGCTGCAGATCAACTTTGGCAGCGACAAGCGACACGGACCGCGCGACGACCCCGAGCCCATCCAAAGCCAGCGGATCGCCGGAATCGTACAGGGAAAACAATGCCTGGAACAACGGATTTCGTCCGGCTAACCGCTCGGCACGCACGGCTGCCACCACCCTTTCGAAGGGCACGCAATCGTGCGTGAGCGCAGCGAGCATCGTTGTTCGCGTACGGGTGAGCATGGTCCGAAAGTTTGGCGCGCCTGCACACTCGCTCCGAATAGCGAGCGTGTTCACAAAGCAACCAATAAGTCCCCCCGTGTCTGTAGCGGCGCGTCCGCTCACTGGCGTACCAACGACGATGTCACTCTGACCGCTATGACGGTGCAGCAACACTTCAAACACCGTCAGTAACACCATGAACGGCGTTGTGCCCGACTGCGCAGCAAGACGCTGCACCGCGTGCGTTGTTGCAACATCGAGCTGAATTGCAACGTGATCAAGCGCGTGTTCACGTGCGTCGTGTCGCGCCCGACCGGTCGCAACGTCAAGCGTTGGAAGCGGCGCCGTTAGTTGATCGCACCAATATGAAAGGCTCGCCTCGAATTCTGGCGTGTCGCTCTGCGCTCGTTGCCAGATTGTGAAGTCAGCATATTGTATGGGGAGATCAGGGAGCCGTGGTTTCGACCCGGCAACAAACGCAGCGTAAAACGCGTGCAGTTCGCGCGTGAGAATGCTCATTGACCATCCATCAAACGCAATGTGATGAACAGTGATGGACAAAATATGAGAGTCGGCAGCCGTCTTGAGCAAAGCGGCGCGAATGACAGGGCCAGTGCGCAGATCGAATGATGCGTTCGCTTCATGCGTGCACCATGAATCCACATCGCTCGCACTCCAATCGAAGCTTTCCAAAACGTCGAGCAACACCGGCTTGTGAGGCAGAACGACTTGCAAGAGCCCACCCGAGTCAGTTTCCTCGAAAACAGTGCGAAGCGTTTCGTGCCGTTCGACCAATGCCGAAATGCTCGCCGTCAGTGCGTCTGCATTTAAGGGACCGGTGATCGTGAACTGCATGGGCACGTTGTACGCGCTTCGGCCCTGCTCAAGCTGATCGAGAATCCACAATCGGTGTTGCGCATATGATGACGGGAATGCATACGAGGCGTCGTCCAGCAACGCTTCAATGGCGTTCGCCTGCGTCATGAGTCACCTGCAGATTTCACGTGACGCCGGTACGCCGCGCGCGCGACGCGTGGTATCGAGGACGATGCAGGATTTTGAGAGGCAACGAGCGGAAGGGCGTCCACGATGCTCCCAAGCTCCCCGATCGTCGGATGATCGAAGAGATCGGTTACCGACAGCGCCACGCCCTCACGCAAAGCCCGGGCAACCACGCTCATCGCCGCCAGCGAGTGTCCGCCAATTTCGAAGAAGTTATCATGTACGCCTACGCGCTTGATGCCGAGCACTTGAGCAACGATACGCGCCAGTGCGACTTCGTTTACGGTCTGTGGCGCGATGAACGGTTCTCCGTTCGCGTGCTCGTAGGATGGTTCGGGAAGCGCCGCGCGGTCTATCTTGCCGGTTGGAGAAAGCGGCAAATCATGGAGAACAACGAACGCCGAAGGGATCATTGCGTCCAGCAGCAACCCGCGCAAATGCATACGCAGTTCGCGCTCTGATACGCTCGCCCGCGCGTGTGGCACGACATAGGCCACGAGCCGGTGTTCGCCTGTCGATGCATCGTCGCGGAGCATCACGCTTGCGGAACGCAACGTCGGGTGCGTGGCGAGCGCCGCCTCGATTTCTCCAAGTTCAATACGCACGCCGCGCAACTTGATCTGATGATCACGACGTCCCAGAAATTCGATGATCCCGTTGCGATTCATTCGTGCAAGATCGCCGGTACGATACAAGCGCTCCACGGCACCGGGGCGTAATGGATCCACCCATTGAACGAAACGGTCGGTCGTCAGTTCTGGCTTGCCAACGTAGCCGGCGCCCACAGCCGCGCCTCCGATGTACAATTCACCCACGACGCCAGCGGGCACAGGCTCGCGCGCTTCGTCCAGACAATACATGTGAACATTTGGCAGTGGACGCCCGATGGGCACGAATGCACGCGGAACATCGCGCTCACATTTCCAATCGCACGAATTTACCGCCGCTTCCGTCGGACCATATGCATTGTGTAACTGAACGGTTGGCAGCTGCGCGAAGCAGTTCGCTTGCAATGCGGGTGACATCACTTCGCCGCCGCACACGATAATTCGCAGACACTCACCTTGCCGTGCGAATGAGGGCACGTCGAGCAATGCCTGAAGCATCGACGGGACGATGTTCATGACATTCACTTGCTGCTGCGCGATGATATTGGCGAGATATGCCGGATCTGCATGGCCGCGCGGGCTGGCAAGCACCAGCCGTGCGCCAGTTGTGAGCGCCCCGAATATTTCCCACACCGATGGATCGAACGCCGCAGGCGTTTTTTGCAAGACTGTGTCGCCCTCGACGAAACCGTGGAGTTCTACGCTTCTGCGCACGAAGTTGCACACCGCACGATGTCTGTTCATCGCTCCTTTAGGACGACCTGTCGAACCCGACGTATACATCACGTACGCCAGGTTGTCAGCCGTGGCACGCTTCGGCACGCGCATGCCATCGTCATTCCCGCTTTCTCGCGACCAGGACGCGTCATCGAGGTGGATGACGCCTGCGGTGTGTACCCCGAGCACTTCGCGCGAATTGTCGGAGGTGAGAACGATGGTCGCACCGGAGTCGGCGAGCATGAACCGCAAACGTTCAGGCGGATAGTCGGGGTCGAGCGGGATGTAGGCACCACCAGCTTCGAGCACGGCAAGCAGCGCGACAATAAGAGTTACTGAGCGTTGAATGCAAATGCCTACGAGCACATTTGGTCCAACGCCTCGCGCAATCAGCACGTTGGCCAACTGCCGAGCGCGCGAACCCAACTCGGCATAGGTCAGTGTAGCGTCAACACCGACGACGGCAATGGCATTGGGTGAACGTCGTATTTGTTCATTCACGAGGTCGTGTAGACACCGCTCGTCCAATGGCGCAATCGCTGCATTCCATTCAACCAGCATTCTGTGCCGTTCTTCGCGCGACGCAAGTGGCAACCGTGACACGTGGGTGTCAGGAGACTGCATTGCGGCGTTCAACAGAATCGTGTAATGCTCAAGCGCACGCGCGATCGTCGCGCGATCAAACATGCTTGTCCGATACTCGATGGTCGCGTCAATGACACCGTCACGCTCGGTTAGCAGCAGCGACAAGTCAAACTTGGTGCTCCCTGTCGAAATTGGTAACGCGCGCGCCGCTTCGTCACCGATTATCAAATTGGACTGGTCGTCTTGCTGCAACACGCACATGACACGAAACAGCGGCAGCGGCCGCTCCACTTTGCCCTGTGACGACGCTGTCATCACTAATTCTATGGGCATCGCG
>JAYTTR010000330.1:0-1616 GCA_043744935.1 Gemmatimonadaceae bacterium | reverse complement strand
CATGCACTTCAACGGCGGCGACCGTTACGGCGCTGGAGTTGAGCTGAATATCGAGAGAAAGCGAATCTTGCGCGCGCACCTCAATCGCGAAGGTCAATGCTTCGTAGCCGAGTCGATGCAACTGCACCTCGTACGTGCCGGGCCTGAGGTCATGCATACGAAAAATGCCCTTCGCATCGGTGAGCGCGTGCGCTGAAAAACCAGCCAATGTGACACGCACATCCGCGAGCGGTATGTGCGCACTGTCGCCAACAATGCCCACAATTTCACCGCGCGATTGTGCCAGGAGATTCGTGCTGCCTGCGCTCAACAACAACGCAGTGATTGCGGCAGAAAAGAAGCGCATGAATGATGTTCAGGCGCTGCGTAGCCCACCGCAAGACCAAAGCACGCATCCTCACATTAATTTCGGCGCAGCCGTACTCGGCCAGATCCCGTTTCAATGCGGAAGCGGCCGAGGCCATCGCCAATGACACCGTGCAGCTTATTGCGCTCGACACGATTGGTGCGCAGTGGAAAGTCGGTGTCGATACCGCCACTTCCGGACGCTATATCCACAATCGCACTTGCGGTTGCTGGCAGCCCAATCGTGATACCGCCCGATCCAGCCTCGGCGTTCAAGAGGTTGGGCGAATTGCGCATCGTGAGTTGCATACCGCCACTCCCCGTTTTTATGCGAACGTCTGTCGCAGTGATCGCGTCAAGGCGAACGGAGCCTGAGCCGGCATCAACATGAAACTCACGACAATCTGCGCGATCTCCCGTCACGCCGCCTGAACCCGTATCGATTTCGCAGACGCGTGCCGTGACGTCGTCGAAGGTAACACCACCAGAACCCGCATCGATGCCGAGTTGATCGACGTTTGCGTCGCGCACGCTGACTCCGCCGGATCCCACGTCAATCTTCAACGAACCTCGACTGCCTGTCGCGACCACTCGTCCGGCTGACGATTCGAGCCGAAGTGCGCCGTTCACGCGTGTCGCGATGATTTCACCAACCCCCAAATGCGCGTCGAGCATCTTGCCCAAGGGTACAAAAATACGGATATCGGCCCATGCTTCCACGCCGCGGCCGCGCGATGATATGCGTACTCGGCGACCTTCATCTGAGCGACGACGACCACCCCACGTGCCATCGCTACTGATGCGCATTTCACTATTGCCCCACGATGAGTTTATACCGGGATAGACAACATCGTCGTTGGGGTAAAGCACGCGCAGCGTGTTGCTCGATCCGATTTGTCCGGATTCGATACGAAGCTCGCGACCGTCGCGCCCGCCGCGTGTGATCTCGACGACCACGTCGGGCCCGCTGCCGATTTCGACCGTCATACGCCCGGCGAGGTTGAAGACGGCGACGTCCGAACCAGTGAGGGACTTTCGTTCGACTTGCGCGCCAACGACCGTGGCAAAGGATGTAAGCACGAGTGTGATGGCTATCGCGCCGATGAGAGCGACGACAGATCGATGCGTTCGGACAGTGCGCATGTGCAATTCGGGCAACGGGAAAACGGCGCGGTTGAGCTACAGTGAGCGACGTTGCTTGGACGGTGTCAGACGCGGAATGGTTTTAAGAGCGCAAAAACGATATTATCAGCGTACGCCACCCTCGATCG
>JAYTTR010000329.1:0-6202 GCA_043744935.1 Gemmatimonadaceae bacterium | reverse complement strand
TGCGAACGGATCAATTCAGTCAGAAACTCAACTACTACCTCGGCACAACGCTTTCCGGCAGTCGATTCCTTGGGCGAGCAGTGTCTCCAGTCGCCACGCTGTACACGGAACGACGCAGCGAGCCCGACGTGTATTTACGGGAAACCGCAATTGGCGCACTGTTCGAATTGTCAACGCAATTCGATCGTCGGTTGGCGGGCACCGCGGGGTTTCAATATGAAAACGGAAAGACGATCACTGATCCCGCCGTGTCGTGTACGCGATTTGCGCAGTGTCGGCCGGAAGACTATGTGTTGTCGTTTTTTGGTCGGAGCATTGGCATCCTCAACTCATCGCTGTCGTATGATCGGACCAATGACGCGGTCAATCCCACCGCTGGCGGGCGAACGCGTGTGGAGGTCCGTGCGGGGCAAACGTCGTCACAAATCGTGTCCACCCTGCGCTTCTATCGAACGTCGGGCGAAGCGACCGCGTACCTTCGTGTCTTGAACGGAACGTTTGCGACACGCGTTCAATTGTCGCGCGCGTTTGCGCCGGGGGCCGCGCTCGTCGACGGATCACCGCTGATACCGCAACAAGAACGACTCTTTGCTGGTGGGCAAAATTCCGTGCGGGGGTATCAACAAAATTTGCTTGGTGCTCTCGTGTACGTCGTCAAGTCCGTGAACGATTCTGTCATTGCCGGTGTCCCGGTCGTTGTGGCGAAGTCCAACACAAAGTTCGATGTCGTGCCGCGCGGTGGAACGGCGCTCTTCGTCGCCAATTTTGAGTACCGGCACGGCGTGCGCTGGATCTCGAGTCAGTTACAGCTGGCAACGTTCGTCGATGTGGGTGACGTGTGGGAAGCGCACTCCAACGGTTTTCATGTAAGCGATTTGCGCGCAACGCCTGGCATTGGATTTCGACTCGTCACACCGCTCGGCCCGTTTCGTGTGGACATCGGATATTCACCGTATGAGCCGCGCGCGGGACGTGCGTTGTATTTCACGCCTCGGGACTCCAGCGGAAAGTTTGGGCAAATTCGTTGCGCGAGCCCCGGCAACAGCGTGTCAATCGATCCCAACAAACCCGGTGACATCTTCACGTGTCCGTCCACGTTTCGTCCAAGTAGTTCGCGCGGCGTGTTATCCCGGCTTGCCTTTCACTTCGGCCTTGGACAGGCGTTCTGATGTCGTTGCGTCAACGTCGTTTTTGGTGGGCCGCTGGCATCATCGCTACACTCGCCGGTGGCATTGTGTTGACGTATGTGATTGCGACGAACACTGATCGTGGTCGGCGCTGGCTATTGGCGGCGCTTGTGCAACGGGCGCAAGGAGTTTTTGGTGGACGAGCCACGATCAAGATTGGCGCGTTGCAGCACATCGGGTTGAGCGGCATTCGTGCTTCGGATGTCTCGCTCCTCGACACGGCGGGTGTCCCCGTCGTACATGCCGACCATCTCGAAGGCTCCCTCGACTTTCGCAGCTTGTGGAACAACGTCATTCATCTCAATCGGTTGTCGCTAGCCGGTGTGAAAGTCGATTTCCATCAGGACTTCAGTGGTCCGTGGAACATCACCTACATCATTAGCGGCAGTAAGGTGAAAGGACCACCGCATCTCAAGCTGCAGTACGGTGATGATATACGCATCGATACGATTCAATTGACGAATGCCGAAATGACGCTTGTGTCACCGTGGTCTCCACATCCGGTGTTTACGGGCAGCGCACGAGATAGCGTCATCGCCGCGCGAAAGAGCCTGCATGACATTCTGCAGACATCGCATGGCCTGCTGGAACGCCGACGCATCGCGCTGCAACACGTGGTTGCGCACGACGGCATCATCGCGCAGCCGCATGGTATCCCGTCATCAATGGTACTTGATACGGTGGTGGGCACGATCTCCGATCCACCGGTCCGCATCGTGGCGGCGTCGGGGCGCATTCGCTGGACGCCGGACTCCTTGCATCTCGACTTACCCGTCTTCCGCCTTCCCGCATCGTCGGGAAGTACGCGTGGGTTGATCGCGTGGAACATGCCAGGCCCTGTGCGCTACGACATTGAAGTGAAGACGCAGGCCGGCTTGTCGGATCTGACGTGGATTTGGGATGTACTGCCGACCACGGGCAGTGGTTCGGCGCTGGTGCATATGCGCACACTCACAGACCCGTACGATACCGAATACGCGCTCACGCAACTCGACGTACAATCGATGGCGTCGCGCATACGTGGCAATATTTCCGTCATCACGCGACCGGCGGATATGCTACTGCATTCGATCGATCTTACGTTCGCGCCAATGCAAAGCGACTTGCTCCGGCGCCTGACGTATGGAGCGATTCCTGATTCCGTGCGTGGTTCGATGGAAGGCCGACTCGTTGCAAAAAAAGGCGGTGCGTTGAGGGCCTTTACCATCGACCAGTTAGATGCCCGTTTTACCGACGCGCGTGTGGCAAACGCATTATCGTCGATCCGACTGGCCGGCGACGTCGCGTTTGGCGCACATCCGTCTGCACGCGGTCTCAACATTCAGGGTCTCAGTGTGGATGTGCGAACGGCGCGCGCGCTCGTGCCCACGCTACCAGCCATCGATGGCGTCGTGCGAGGCAGCGGTCGCATCGTGGCGGGAGATCTTCGCATGGTCGATGTGCGCAACCTCGCGCTCACGTGGACCGATGCGGCAAGCAACACCACCGCCGTGCGCGGAGACGCTCGCGTTGGGTTTGGTACGAAAATCCCCACTGTGGTGGCATCGCTGCAGCTCGATCCGCTGTCGCTCCGCGCGCTTGCGCGCATTGACACGACATTTCCCGCACGCAGTCTGTTACGTGGCCCGATCACCGTGAAGGGCTCAACCGACGCACTGCAGTGGACGGCAAATCTCAATGTCGCGGATGGTGGACGCGTCGCGTTGCAAGGCACCGCTGCGCTGTCAGCGTCAGCATGGAAAATGAGCGCCGACGGCACGACGAATAGTTTGGATGCACGTGCCTGGCTTGCACGAACGGATGTGCCGCGCACAGCACTTGATGGCACAATTACCGTGGTGGCGTCCGGCAGCCGTAGGGGGACATCAGGTGCGACGGTCAACGACGCAACCGTGGCGATTGCGCTCAAGCAAAACGCGATCGGCGACAATGTGGCCTTCGACTTTACGGCCGCCGGCGCACTCGATGCGATACACCTCCGCGTCGACTCCGCATCCGCGCATTTAGGCGGTGTGACGTTTGATGCCCACGGTATGCTCGCGCGCAGTATGTCCACGCACGGTACCGCCGAAACAGATACGATGGTCGTGTCCGCGCGCGCCGACTCATTGTCCGCCGTCCGCGGTGAGCTGGACCGCATGGCCTCAATGATCGCGCCGATGGATAGCGGACTGGCGGTGACGCTGCGCCATTACGCGAAAGACGCCTTGGAAGGCGATCTCTCCCTCTCGGGCTACATGTTCGGCGCCATCGACGACTTTGGGACAACGCTCGCGTTTGGCGCGCGCGCGATGCAAGTCGGCGCCATTCACGTCGGTCGCATCTTCGGTTCTACGCACGCCGAACATCTGCGAACGCACCCAACCTTCGAAGGTGCGGCGACGGCCGATGAAATCGAAGGGATTGCGGCCGTCAACATCGCGACGCTCGACTTCAAAGTGCAACAGGCCTCGCCTGACGGCGGTCGCTTGGTCTTGGATGTGAGTTCTCGCGACACCGCACATCTTGTGGTACGCGGCGCATACACGAGGGCCGATGGCGCCGTCGATGTCGCGCTCGACTCCGTGCGCTTTGGCTACGATGTAAATAGTTGGCGCAACGCTGGTCCGATTCATCTGCGCAGTGACGCACGCGGTATTCGCATAGACTCGTTGGAACTGCGCTCGACAGCCAAAGGCGTTTTCGCGTTAAGTGCGGACGTACCAACCGACGGGGCGATCCGCGCGGATGTGCGGCTTGATCGCTTTCCGATCGGCGAAGCGATGGCGTTTACAATGGGAACGCGACAGTTCTCCAGTGCACTCTCTGGTTCGGCGCAACTCTCTGGAACGCGCGACGCGCCGCTCCTCGCGTTTAAAATGCTCGCCGACTCGCTGGGGCTGAATGGCAACTATCTGCCAGCGATTAGCGCCGACGGTTTATATGCCCAACGCCGACTGATCGCACATGCGGTGCTCGCCGATAGCGGTCACGGGGCGATTCGCGTTGAAGCGCGCTTACCTCTCGATCTGGCTCTCCACGCAGTCGATAAGCGATTGCTCTCCGATGTGGTGGATGCCGAAATCGTTGCCGACTCGCTGAAATTGGATGCATTGCGTATATCGGTGTCGGGCATCGATAAACTGCGCGGCGTCGTTGCCGGGCGTTTGGCGCTGACGGGGACGATCGATCGACCCGTGGCAACGGGAACCCTCACGCTGGAACGCTTTGCCGCCAACCTCTCAACGCTCGGCATCACGCCAAGTGATGGCCGGATTGTGCTACGCGCGGCGCAGGATTCACTCATACTGGAAACACTGCGAATTCGAAGTGGCGGTGTCGGTGACACGATCGGTGCAACAGGCGCGATTCGTTTTGCATCCGGCCAACCCGCCACGATGCGGCTCAGTATGGTCGCGAACAATGCCGCGTTGGCTCATCAGAGCGATGGCACCGATATGAATGTAAGTGGCAATATCGATTTGGTCGGACCGGTCAAACGTCCAGCGCTCAGCGGACAACTGTTCATACCCAAGGCAAATCTGGTCATCGATCCGCTGGGCGCGAGTAAGGCACTCGACCTGACGACAGCCGCCGCGCGCGACCTCCTGGGCGTTGATGAAGTGCCCGTCGTCGCCAGTGCGGCGCGCTCATTTGCACAGCTCGGCAGCTACCTGACAGTCAGTAACGCCCGCGTCGACCTTGGCAACGAAGTGTGGGTCAAAACACCAGAAGCGAAGGTCAAACTGCAGGGGGGCCTTACCGTCACGTCAAACGGCGACCTCTTGGCGTTGGAAGGCGAGATCACCTCCAATCGTGGGCAGTACAAGCTCGACCTTGGCGTGACCAATCGCAGCTTTGCCATCGACTCGGGCAGTGTGCGGTTCTACGGACGCGATGCGATCGAACCCACGCTCGACCTCAGCGCGACGAATGTGGTCCGACTTTCAACCGGTGAAGAAATACCGGTGCGCGTGCACATAGGCGGTACGTTAACGCGGCCAGTGCTGTCGCTCACAAGTAGCGATCCGTTGTACGCGAGCGCTCCGGAGTCTGAAATCATTTCGCTGCTCATCTTCGGGGCACCTACATTTGCCTTGGATGGACGCGCGCAAAGCACCGTGAAGTCCGTAACTGGCGTTCTGTTGCCATCGTACGTGGGTGGCGTTGTGGAGGGAGCATTGCAGCGGTTGCTGCCCGTATTCAATACGGTGCAGGTCGTGACGGCCACCGGCGCTCGTGATGACCTATCAGCCTACTCGTTACTCGACAACTTGAGCATCAGCGCTGGAAAGCAGCTTGGCGATCGCACCTTTTTGCGACTGAATACCGGCGTGTGTCGTGGTTCATCGGCCACCGCATCTCGTGGTGCATCGGTCTGGTACGGCGTGGCGGTGGAATATCGCGTGTCCCGCGACCTATCAGCGCAGATCGGAGTAGATCCGGGCGCTGCACCCTGTTCACGGCTCGGTGGCGACGTGCAGCCGCGTCAGGTCGGGTTTGATCTATTCAGGCAGTGGATATTTTAATCGCGCATGAAATGTGAGGTACGGTTCAGTCTGTCTTTGTGGCGCCTCACTGTAGCGCATCTACAACAAAGCAACACCCGGATTGAAGGTATTGCGTTATGCGAATTACTGTAACGTGTTGTAAATAAGACAGTTACGCACAGTAGTTGAGAAGTAGGATAGTATGGCGAACCCTGCCATACGCGGCATAATGTTTGCTCATCCGTATGGTCGAAAGCGTCAGTTCTCACGACTCTTACTCCCTACGCATATGTCACTTCCACGTCGTTTTATCGCCATCGCAGTGGCCACCATGTTCCCGACCATCGTCACTGCACAAGCGCCTGTCCGGGGAACAGCGCAATTCGCCGGCGACAAGTCGGTGAACGGATCGATCTCCAATTTTGCCGTCGGTCCGTATCTGGCCAATTTGACCGGCTTCAACGCGCAGATGGGACTTTCCGGAACGGCGATCGCCAATGCTATTATCTGGTGCGTCGACTTTAACCACTTCGCGAACTCCTCCCC
>JAYTTR010000328.1:0-6226 GCA_043744935.1 Gemmatimonadaceae bacterium | reverse complement strand
GCACTTGTTGCGGAACACGGAATCACCGCGCTCGAGTACGAGCGATTGATCCACATGCTCGGGCGCACGCCAACATTTACTGAACTCGGCGTGGTGAGTGCGCTGTGGAGTGAGCATTGCTCCTACAAACATTCGCGTCCCCTGCTCAAGTCATTGCCCACCCAGGCACCGTGGGTGTTGCAAGGTCCGGGCGAGAATGCTGGGGTGATCGCAGTCGGTGATGGGTTGGCCGTCGCCTTTAAAATTGAATCACACAATCATCCATCGGCAATCGAGCCGTATCAAGGCGCGGCCACCGGCGTTGGCGGAATTCTGCGCGACGTGTTCACGATGGGTGCACGCCCGATCGCGCTCCTGAATTCGTTGCGTTTCGGACCGCTCACGTCGAGTCGTGTGCGCTGGTTGTTTGCGGGCGTCGTGAAAGGCATTGGTGACTACGGCAATTGCATCGGCGTTCCAACGGTTGGTGGTGAAGTGGTGTTCGATCCATCGTACGAGGGCAATCCGTTAGTCAATGCGATGTGCGTTGGACTCATGCGCGAAGACGAACTGATTCGCGCCGTGGCGTCGGGCGTTGGCAATCCGATCATGGCCGTCGGTGCGCGCACGGGTCGAGACGGCATTCATGGTGCCTCTTTCGCGTCGGAAGACCTATCGGCATTGAGCGAAGCCAAGCGCCCGATGGTGCAAGTCGGCGATCCATTCACAGAAAAACTTTTACTCGAAGCGTCGCTCGAACTTATTCGCAGTGGGCACATCGTCGCGATTCAGGATATGGGTGCGGCGGGATTGACATCGTCATCGGCCGAGATGGCAGAACGCGGTGATGTCGGCGTGACGATCGACGTGACGAAAGTCCCAGTGCGTGAAGAAGGGATGACGCCGTACGAAATTTTATTATCGGAATCGCAGGAGCGCATGCTGGTCGTGGCAAAGAAGGGCCACGAAGCTGACGTCCATGCCATTCTGAGCAAATGGGATCTCGAATCGGCGGTGATTGGCGAGGTCATCGCCGAGCCCGTTTATCGCGTGACTGAAGGGGACGTGATTGTTGCCGAATTTCCGGGGTCACGACTGGTGACGGAGTGTCCACAGTATCTGATCGAAGGTCGCGAAAGTGACGTGTTGCGCGCGGCGCGTGCGCGTGATCCCCTCGCGGTGCAACCGCTTCCAGAAGAACGCGACCACGGATGGACGCTCGAGCGCTTGCTCGCATCGCCCACCATCGCGAGCAAAGCCTGGGTGTGGCGTCAATACGATTCCACGGTGCGTACCAGCACCGTGCGCGGACCTGGTAGTGATGCGGCCGTTGTACGCCTCCCTGACACCAACAAGGCACTCGCCCTGTGTATTGATGGCAATGGGCGCCACGTCGCACTCTCGCCACGCAACGGCGGTCGTGCGGCCGTGTGCGAAGCGGCGCGAAACGTGGCCTGCGCCGGTGCTCGCCCGATGGCGATCACCAACAATCTCAACTTCGGCAATCCGAAAAAGCCGGATGTGTATTTTCAATTGAGCGAAGCGATTGCGGGAATTGGTGAAGCGTGCGTGGTGCTTGAAACGCCTGTTACCGGCGGCAACGTGTCGCTTTACAACGAAAATCCACGCGGAGCAATCCATCCCACGCCAACGATCGGTATGGTTGGGCTCATCGAGTCACTGGCGCACGTTACGCCGTCCGCGTTTCAGCACGTCGGCGACAGCATTGTCTTGCTTGGCGAACCGACAGACGTGCTTGGTGCAAGCGAATATCTCCTGGCGATTCATGGACTGACGATCGGTGAACCGCCGGCGTGCGATCCGATCGCGGAACGCCAACTTATCGAAACGTTGCTTGAGTCCATTCGCCTCGGGATTGTGCACTCGGCGCATGACTGTAGTGACGGTGGTCTGGCGGTGGCACTCGCGGAATGTGCGATCTCCGAACCCGACGCAATGTTCGGATTTGCAGTCGATCTCTCCGCATGGGCATCGTTGCCACGGCGGGCGCTGCTGTTTGGGGAAGCGCACGGTCGCGCAGTGCTTTCGACGGCGCAACCTGACGCCATCATCGCCATCGCGGCACGGCACGCTGTGCCAGCGCGCACCATAGGCGTGGTGCAGAACGCCAGCGATGGTGCGCGCTTTACTATTTCGGATGAATCGTTCGCGGCACCAATCGACTGGCTCGCAAATGCATTTCATCAAGCGATTCCGGTCGCGATGGATGGCGAATCGCCGGCGGAACACGCGGTGCGTTCGTCGCATGCTCCTTCCAACGACTGATCGGGAGTTCTCCCATGTGTGGCATATTCGGTGTATACGGACATCGTGACGCGGCCGCGCTCACGCAACTTGGTCTCTACTCGCTGCAACATCGCGGCCAGGAGTCCGCCGGCATCGTGGCGGTGGACAGTGCTGGGCGTGCGCGCATCAGTCGCGCGATGGGACTCGTCTCAGAGGGATTCGGTGACGAGGAGATGAAGGAACTACGCGGATCGATTGGCGTTGGACACACGCGCTACAGCACCGCTGGCGGATCGGCTATTGAAAATGCGCAGCCTATTTTGGCGCGCGTTCGTCGCGGGCACATCGCGCTCGCACACAACGGCAATCTGACCAACGCTACGGAGCTGCGACGGGAGCTTGAAGATGAAGGCGCCATCTTCGCGTCCACAATGGACTCCGAAGTCATCGTGCATCGCATTGCGCGCGCGCACGGTGCCACGCCCGAAGCACGCGTCGCTGAAGCACTCGTTGGTGTGGAAGGCGCGTACTGTTTGTTGATTGTGATCGATGATACGGTCATTGTAGCGCGCGACCCACACGGCTGGCGACCGCTCGTCATTGGCCGCCTCGGCGAAGGATGGGTGTTTGCGTCGGAGTCCTGCGCGTTGGATATTGTGGGCGCGACGATTGATCGCGAAGTTGAGCCGGGCGAGATCATCGCCGTCGATAAGCATGGATTGCGTTCGACACAAGGTGCCGCGTCGGCGACGATTCATCGCTGCGTCTTCGAGCATGTGTATTTCGCGCGCCCCGACAGTAAAGTTTTCAATGGTTCGGTGGACAAGTCACGTCGCGCGCTTGGCCGACAACTCGCGATCGAATGCCCGGCACCGGGCGCCGAAGTGGTGTTCGCGGTGCCGGACTCCAGTAACTCTGCGGCGCTCGGATACGCCGATGTCTCGGGCATTCCGTACGAGCTCGCGCTCATTCGCAATCACTACATCGGGCGCACGTTCATTCAGCCGACGCAAGCGGGTCGCGACGCGAAAGTGAAAGTCAAGTACAACCCGGTGCGCGAATTGCTCGACGGCAAGAGCGTTGTCATGGTGGACGACTCGATTGTGCGCGGCACCACCACGCGCGGTCTCGTCTCCCTCGTTCGCGCTGCGGGCGCCCGTGAAGTGCACATGCGGGTGAGCAGCGCCCCAATCATTAGTCCGTGTTACTACGGCATCGACACGCCGCGCCGAGAAGAACTCATCGCCGCCACCATGACGCATGAGGAGTTAGTGCAACATCTCGGTGTTGACACCTTGGGCTATCTCTCGCTCGAGGGTATGTTGTCGCCGATGCCGGGTGGCCCAGGCGGCTACTGTCACGCATGTTTTTCCGGTCGCTATCCCACCGCTACTCCCACCGAGCCCGAGTTGCTACGCGCCGGAGTGACGGTCAGCCAGCCCCACGGCATTGCCGCCGGAGTTGCCTGACATGTTTCTAACGCGCGCCGCAGGAGATCCGTCGTGACGCGCAATGTCTACTCGTTTGGCAATGGTAAAGCCGATGGCACTCGCGAGATGAAAACAACACTCGGCGGCAAAGGTGCAAACCTCGCCGAGATGACAAATCTTGGTGTGCCAGTTCCACCAGGATTTACGATTACGGCCGCGCAGTGCGTGACATATCTGGATGGTCGACAGATTGCGCCCGCGTTGCGCGACGAAGTAGCAACGGCTCTTCAGCAGCTGGAAATCGCGAGTGGCAAAGCATTCGGTGACGCGAGCAATCCCCTCCTCGTATCCGTGCGCTCTGGCGCGGCGGTATCAATGCCGGGCATGATGGAAACGATTTTGAACCTCGGGTTGAATGACGAGACTGTTGCTGGGCTCGCGGCCGCCAGCGACAATCCACGGTTTGCATTCGATTCGTATCGTCGTTTTCTGCAGATGTACGCAGACGTGGTGCTCGAAGTCCCCATGCATTCGTTCGAACAGTTGCTCGGCGCGAAGCGCATGACGCAAGGCGTAGCGACGGACGCCGAACTCAGCGCAGATGCACTGCGTGCGCTTGTACAGGAATACAAGCAGCTCATTCGACGGGTCACCGGCGCCGACTTTCCGATGGATCCACGGGCGCAGCTTTGGGGTGCGATCGAAGCCGTGTGGCGCTCGTGGACCTTGAAAAAGGCAGTCGACTATCGTCGCGTCAACGCAATTTCGCACACGCTCGGCACGGCGGTGAACATCGTGTCGATGGTGTTTGGAAACATGGGTGATGATTCAGGCACTGGCGTGGCGTTCACACGCGACCCATCCACTGGCGAACGCAAATTCTACGGCGAGTTTCTAGTCAATGCGCAGGGGGAAGACGTCGTGGCCGGCATTCGCACCCCGCTGCACATCGATGAGATGGCACAGCATCTGCCCGCCGCATACACGCAGTTGCTGGAGACGCAGGATCTGCTCGAGCGGCACTTTCGCGACATGCAGGATATCGAGTTTACGGTCGAGCGCGGCACCTTGTATCTGCTTCAAACGCGAACAGGGAAACGCACGACGGCGGCGGCGCTCCGCATTGCGACTGACATGGTCGAAGAAGGGCTCATCGATCAGAAGGATGCGGTTCGTCGCTTGCAGCCCGCTCAGCTCGATCAACTGTTGCATCGCGTCATCGGTCCGTCTGTTCGCGCGACGCCGATCGCTACTGGGCTGCCCGCCAGTCCCGGTGCAGCAAGCGGTATTGCCGTGTTTGATCCTGACGCTGCCGAACAACGGGCCGCGAAAGGAGAGATGGTTATTCTTGTGCGCGACGAAACGACGCCGGAAGATTTTCACGGAATGGTCGCGGCACGTGCAATTCTCACGGCACGCGGGGGTATGACCAGTCACGCCGCCGTTGTTGCGCGGGGCATGGGAAAATGTGCGGTCGTTGGCTGCACCGCGCTCGAGATCTCGCATGAGCATCGACGACTGAGCGTGGGCGACGTGGTCGTGAATGAAGGCGACTGGATTACGCTCGACGGCTCAACAGGCCGCGTATTCCTTGGCGAGCTGCCAATGGTGCCGAGTGAAGTGATGCGCGTCAACTCGGGCGTTCTCAACGCGAAGGACTCGCCAACGTATCAATCGTTCTCGCGTTTGATGACATGGTCAGATGCGTATCGCCGACTGCGTGTGCGCGCCAACGCCGACACGCCACGTGATGCGCGCGTCGCGCGCAACTTCGGTGCGGAAGGAATTGGTTTGTGTCGCACCGAGCACATGTTTTTTGAGGGCGAACGCATATTGGCGATGCGCGAGATGATCGTCGCGCGCGATGTGCATGGTCGTCGGCGTGCGCTGGAGAAATTATTGCCGATGCAACGCACGGATTTCGAAGGTATTTTTGAAGCGATGGACGGCTTGCCGGTCACCATTCGATTGCTCGATCCACCGCTGCATGAATTCTTGCCACATGGCGGCGAGGAGTCGACCATGTTGGCCAAATCGCTCGGCCTGACGCGCGCGGAGCTTGGTCGCGTTGTTGAGAATTTACGTGAGACCAATCCGATGCTCGGTCATCGCGGCTGTCGTCTCGGGATTGTGTATCCAGAAATCACCGATATGCAGGCGCGCGCGATTTTTGAAGCGGCCGTCAAGGCCACGCGTCGTGGCATTGATGTGCAGCCGGAAATTATGGTGCCGTTGGTATCTGATGTCGCGGAGTTGCGTCATCAGCGAGCAGTGATTGAACGCGCCGCAGAATTGGTGATGGATGCGATGGGCGAGCGAATTCCATATCTCATCGGCACGATGATCGAATTGCCACGTGCGGCGCTATTGGCGGATGAGATTGCGGTAGACGCGGATTTCTTTTCGTTCGGCACGAATGATCTCACGCAGACGACGTACGGGTTAAGTCGCGACGATGCAGCGCGCTTTCTGCCGCAGTATCTCGAGCAAGGGATTTTTGCCGAAGATCCGTTTCAGGTATTGGATAAGCGAGGCGTCGGCAAATTGATCAAGTGGGCAGTACGCGACGG
>JAYTTR010000327.1:0-1645 GCA_043744935.1 Gemmatimonadaceae bacterium | reverse complement strand
AACTCGATCCGCAGGGATTGCGATCGAGCACGTACGGATTGCGCGTCTGACCACCGCGACCACTCCAGCCGCTCGTTGACCGCGTCGACCGGAAGTTGGCCCACTCGCTGAGATTGGTTTTCCCCAGCAACACCGCACCAGCCGCGCGCAATTTCTCCAGAATAAACGCATCGCGCGGCGCCGACGATCCGGCTAACGCCATCGACCCCGCCGACGTGGCCATCTTGTCGGCACTATCGATATTGTCCTTGATCAGCACCGGGATGCCGTGGAGCGGTCCACGCACTTTGCCTTGCTTGCGCTCTGCATCCATTCGGTCCGCAATGGCCAGCGCATCGGGATTGCGCTCAATGACCGCGTGCAACGACGGACCACTTGCGTCGATGGCCGCGATACGCGCGAGATATGCCGCGGTGAGCGCGTGCGAGGTGAGCGTCCCCTTCGTCATGCGCGACTGCAATTCCGACACAGAGACTTCAGCGAAGGCGAACGGTGTCGGCACGACGTTTTCCTCCGGTGCCGACGCACCATCGGCACGTACAACGGCGATGGGCGTGATAAATACTGCGGCACTCGCCGCCAACGATGTCCCGACAAAATTACGACGATCCATCCCGTCAGTCATCGGACGTTATCCTCACACGGCGGCGAGCGCCGTTGCAAAATCGTTGAGTAAATCACGCACATCCTCGAGCCCAATGCTCAGGCGCACGAATCCTTCCGATACGGCATCGGCCCCCCAACGCTCACGACGCTCTGCGCTGGTGTGAATACCACCAAAACTTGTCGCTTCGTGCACCAACGTTGCCGCTGCAAAAAACCGTTCCACTTCGGCGCGACCGGCGAGCTCGAAGCTGATCACGGGCCCAAAGCGCGTCATCTGCTTTGCGGCGATCGCGTGCGACGCGTCAGTTGGAAGTCCGGGATAACGCACACCGCGTACTTTCGCGTGCGACGAGAGAAACGTGGCCATCTGCATGGCACTATCGCACTGTCGCGCGAGACGAACATCAAGCGTGCCCAGCGACCGATGCGCGAGCCACACTTCCATCGGCCCGGGAATCGACCCCATGCGCGTCCGCCATGTGCGTAGCGCGTCCGCCCACATCGCATCTTTCGCGGCAACGTGACCAAGGACGACGTCGGCGTGACCGGTCATCGCCTTGGTGTCGGAGACCACGGCGAAGTCCGCACCCAGTGCAAGCGGTCGCTGCCCAAGTACGGTGGCGGTCGTGTTGTCGACCGCCACCAATGCACCCACGTCATGTGCGGCTGCAGAAAGCGCAGCAATGTCGCAAACGTCAAGGCGGGGATTGGTTGGCGACTCGAGCCACAACAGTGCCGCTCCATCCAGCAATGCGCGTTGTGCACCATTCGCGGTGGGTGCCATCACGACTTCAATACCATGCGTTGCGAAATATTGTGTGGTGATAAGTCGCGTGGTGTAGTAGCAATCGTCGGGCATGACAATTTTCTGTCCCGCCTTGAGCACGGTACCAAGCAATGCGGCGGTTGCCGCCATACCCGACGGAAAGAGCACCGTTGGTCCGCCTTCCAGCTCCTCTAACGCACGCTCGTAATTCGTCCACGTCGGATTGTGGAAGCGGCCATATGTATACGGCGAATCAACTACATCGCCCGCCGC
>JAYTTR010000326.1:0-24045 GCA_043744935.1 Gemmatimonadaceae bacterium | reverse complement strand
TACTTTGGCAACCTTGCCAACGCTTACTGGTTGCTCGGTGCTCGGCTGATGAATGTCATCGAGGGCCTGCAGCACAATGCTCGCATTCTGTGGCCGGTCGCCCGGGCGTTTTGCGAGGCATTGCATTACGAGTTCGGCTAATCGTGGCGGTGTGGCCGGACGAAGCGAGCTTACGGGTATCGGCATTTCTGTAGCGTGCGCCGCCATCGTCGCTTGCGTGTTCCGCCCAGCGAATGGCCCGTGACCCGCCAACATTTCGTATGCAACGACGCCGAAGGCATAGATGTCCGCTCGCGCATCGGTTGAGGGATCGGCTGCCGCCTGTTCGGGCGCCATGTACGCCGGTGTGCCGAGTGCGAGGCCAATTGTCGTGAGCGCACTTGCGACCGCTGATTCGCTCAGCGCCTTGGCGACGCCAAAATCGGCGATCACGGCAGACATCCCGGCCAGCAGAATGTTGTCGGGCTTGATATCGCGATGCGCGATTCCCTTCGTGTGCGCGAATTCAAGCGCTCTCGCCACGTCGCGCAGAATCGAAACGGTCTCCGCTATTGGGAGTTCGCCGTGCGCAAGCTTCGCGCGAAGTGATTCACCCTCCACAAACGGCATCGTGTAGTACGGCTGCCCATTGATGTCTCCGGCGGCCAGCACTGCTACAATATGCGGGTGCTGCAATCGTGCCGAGAGCGAAATCTCGCGTCGAAATCGCTCCAGGGAAACATTGCCGGACAGCTCCGCCGGCAAGACTTTAATGACGACTTGCCGACCAAATGCGACTTCTTCGGCCAGGAACACGCGCGACATTCCCCCGCCGCCGAGTTCGCGGTTGACAGTATACGCGTCGCCTAGTGTTTTCTGGACCTGCTCGCGGAGTTCAGTCAATTGGGCGGAGAGAGGACCAAATTATTGTAGCCCGAAGTACGCTGATTTACGAGCGAATGACCGCCGGGAAGACTCAGCGTACCGTGTGAGGTAGCATTTCGCTGTTCAGCGGTGTGCGCGAACCGCGACGCGGGTTTCGCGATTGCGATGTCCGCAGCGTGCATGGTAATCGCCATCGGCAAAATGGACACCGCGCCGGATGATGTTCCGTCGATGGCGATCTTAAATGGCGAGTGATTCTTGAGCAGTTCGCGATAAACCGCGGTGACGTCGTCGACGCCGGCACCGGCGGCACGACGGTGCCGTGTACCGGAAGCGCAACTGGCTCGAGCGGCCGATCGGTCGGCTGACGCAGTGCACGCGCGTGGCTACCCGGTATGTGAAGCCAGCGCTCCAGTATCTCGCAATGGTCACGGCAGCCGCCGCCCTGCTCTGGCGCTAAGGATTGCGCGGCCGTATCGTGGGCTTCAGGGGACGGCGCGAGCTGGCCTCTGAACGCGCGGCAGGAGTGCCGACCGCGTGCACTCGTCGCCGGACACCGTCGCGCAAAAATTACCACCAGGTGCTCCATGAGAGCTCTGTCCGCGCCGCTCGCTGCGTCCGTCGCCGCATTGATGTTCGGTGCGCCCTGCGCCGCGCGCGCCGCCGATTGCCAGCACCGCCCAGCGCCCGGTGAGGCACGCGCGGCCGCGAACGATAACCGAGCGCCGAGTGGCACACTCCGCGATGGGATTCTTCAACTTGTCATCGTCGCGCGTGTCGTCGCGTGGTATCCGGATGGACCAAGCGGATGTGCCGTCGCGGTCCACGCGTTCGCCGAAGAGGGGAAGCCAGCGCAGATTCCGGGACCGCTTGTGCGTGTGCGCGTCGGCACGGAGGTCAGCGTGCGCGTCGGCAACGCGCTGGATGCGCCGATCTGGGTGCGCGGGCTGCAGGACCGGACGAGCGGCCGCATCGACTCGACGGAGATCGCTCCGGGTGCGACGCACGAGTTCCGCTTCCGCGCATCGACGCCGGGCGCGTGGTACTACTGGGCCGGCGTCGCCGGAAAGACGGCCGCAACCTCACCCACGTCGACGGACGACGGGCAGCTCGTCGGTGCGTTGGTGGTCGACCCCGTCGCGGGCCCGTCGCACGACCGCGTGTTTGTGATGACGCGCTGGACACCGCGGGGTCTCCCGGGCAACGCCGACTTCCAACTCAATGCGATCAACGGCCTCTCATGGCCGCACACGGAGCGGCTCAAATACACTGTGGGAGACAGCGTCCGCTGGCACGTGATCAACGCGTCGGAGGAGGTGCACATGATGCATCTCCACGGCTTCTACTTCCGGGTGGATGAGCGCGGCGACGCGGCGCACGACAGCACGCTCGCCCGGCAGCAGCGGAATGTCGTCGTCACGGTCGCGACCCGGCGCGGGGAGTGGATGTCCATGACGTGGTCGCCGGATCGCGCCGGCAACTGGGTCTTCCACTGTCACTTCACGGCACACATGAGCGGGGCGCAGCGCCTCGACCAGCTAGCGGCGGGGACGGCGGAACGCGTGCATGATGTCGCGATGTCTGAGGTGCCGACGCATGACATGGCGGGGCTTCTGCTCGGCGTGACGGTGAAGCCACGCGCCGGGAGCCCGCAACGCCCCGCCGCTGTGCGGGCCGCGCGCCGACTGGACCTTTTCGCCGACATGCGGCCGCGGGTGTACGGCGACCAGCCAGGCTACGGCTTCGTGCTGCAGGAAGGCGCGGTCCCACCGGCCCGCGACTCAATCCGGGTTCCCGGCACGGCGCTCATCGTGACGAGGGGCGAGCCCGTGGCGATCATGGTGCACAACCGCACCACGTCGGCGTTCGCCGTGCACTGGCACGGTATCGAGCTCGAGAGCTACTTCGACGGCGTGGCGGGCTGGAGCGGGACGGCGACACGGCTGGCGCCGCTGATTGCGCCCGGCGACTCGTTCGTCGCGCACTTTACGCCGCCGCGCGCCGGCACCTTCATCTATCACACGCACAATGAGCCCGGCGAAGAGCTCGCGTCAGGGCTGTACGCGCCACTGATCGTGCTGGAGCCGGGCGTGCCGTTTGACCCGCGGACCGAGCGCGTGCTCGTCCTCGCGACCGGCGGCCCCGGCGTGGACCCACCGACCGTGGTCAACGGCAAGGCGTCGCCGGACACCCTGCAGCTTATCGCGGGCGAAACGTACCGTTTGCGGGTGATCGACATCTCGTCGAACGAGGCGCACGCGCTGGCGCTGCGCGGCCCAGCGGGGACCGCCACATGGCGCCCGCTGGCACGCGACGGGCGGGACCTACCGGCGGATCGACAGGTAGTTCAGCCCGCGCGTGTGAATACCGCCGCGGGGCTGACCATGGACGTCGAGGTCACGCCCACCGTGCCGGGCGAATACGCGCTCGACGTCACGAACATCGTGCTCGGAAAGCTCGCGGCCCGGACCGTGGTACCGATTCGGGTACGCGCCCCGTAACCGGAACAGCGGTGGTTGCCGACGCGACGGAGGTCGCGCGATGTCGCTCCTTCCGATCGGAACTCACTGTCGTACCGGACGAAGTGCCCGCAGCACCGCTGACGTCACGGCTGCAAGGCACCATGGTGACACGGCGCGAAAACACAAGCCAAGACGCGTCGAACCGACGACGGCGATCATCGGGTGGTGTCCGTCATCGCGGTGGTCGTCTTGCAAATCGTCATGGGACGCGCCACCGTGATGAATTCCACGCTTGACGCGAGCAACGCGCTGACCGAGTGCACACGGCGAGGAGAGAGCTTCTACCAAGCCGTCGCAGCGGAGACGTGGCCGACGGTCGGCGACGGTGGTGATGGACACAGCGTTGCCGTTGAGCGATGGCAGCAGAGTCCCAGCGCGTTCTGACGCGCTACACGTCTTCGACGAGCTCCTCGCCGTACGAGTTCATGATTCCCATTGCCCACCACGCCCTGCTCGACGAATGGGACCAGCGCGTCCCATGGAACGGCATCGGAACTCCGAGCGGCTTCCCGTTTGGGAGGTCGACTCCTACTGGCAGGCACTCACGTCTACCTGCATATTTTTACGCATATGTCTTCAGGCATCGGCCGGGCGCACGAGAATGCCCTTGTAGCCGTGGGCGGAGCGTGATTGTGTCCGCAGTCACGCCTTGGATTGCCGTTGAGCCGAGTGCGAATCCCAACGCCATTCTCGGCATGGTGCCGTTCACGCGCGCGAGCGCGATCTTCGTTGTTCCTGCCGATGTCGTTCCGCCGGATGCGACTGGAATTCTCGTCTTCATCTGGGCGACACTCGCCGGGGATAACGCATCGCCCGCCTACTGGCACGCTGCCGTCAACGTGGACGGCGGAGGACAGAATTGGTTTTCGATGCTCGTCGCCGCCGACGCAGCGGGCAACACCACCGTGAATTCGCAGGAGTTCTGGCTGCCGGCACCAACCGACGGGCTTCTCACGCTCTCGCTCCACCTCAACGACCTCACCTCCCCGCTCAATCGAGGAGAGGTAGAAATTCACGGATATTGTCCGGCGCTTCCGTGAAGGTCGATCTCCTGTGACGAGCGCCGATAGCGCTCGCTTTCGCAACGTCACGCTCTCCGAGCGCTACGTTGTACTTCGCGAGCTCGGCCACGGAGGTATGGCGACCGTCTACGCCGCTCTCGATTCGCGATACGACCGCGAAGTCGCGGTAAAGGTGCTCGACCCCGATCTCTCGGCAGGCCTCGCTGCCGAGCGCTTTTTGCGTGAGATCGCCGCCGTGGCAAAGCTCACGCATCCGCACATCGTGCCCCTGCTCGACTCGGGCGACACCTCGGGGCGACTCTGGTTCGTGATGCCGTTGCTCGAGGGCGACACGCTGAGGGCGCGGCTGACCCGCGACCGGCAGCTTCCCGTGGGCGAGGCCGTGCGCATTGCCCGCGAGGTGGCCGCCGCACTCACCTACGCCCACAGCCACGGCGTGATGCATCGCGATATCAAACCGGAAAACATCTTGCTGAGTGGCGGTAGCGCCGCTGTAGCAGATTTCGGACTCGTGAAGATGCTGACGGTCACAGAGGGACAAGGCCTTACGAAGACCGGCATCGCGGTGGGCACGACGCTCTATATGAGCCCAGAGCAATCCAGCGGTGGTGAAGCGGTGGACGCCAGATCCGACATCTACAGCCTGGGCTGTATGTTGTACGAGATGCTCGCCGGCGAACCGCCGTTCACCGGAAGCTCGCCGCAAGCGGTGATGAGCAAGCACTTCATGGATCCAGTGCCGAGGTCCGGGCGACTGCGCGAGACGGTACCGTCCGATCTTGACGACGTCATCGGGCGCGCGATGGCCAAGTTGCCGGCGGATCGTTGGCCGGATGCGAACGCGTTCGCCGAGGCCCTGGGCCGCGTGGTGATCAGTGGAAGTCACTCGGCGCTGCCTGCACGCACGCCGATTCGGTCCGACGGCACCCAAGGCGCCGGTGCGATTGGCGCCGGCACAGCCGCTCGCCCTCGCGCCAAACCAGGCGATTCGCGCTTCGTCCGTGGAAAGCGGTTGGCCATTGGAGCCTGCCTCGCGATCGTGATCGCGCTACTCGCGTGGCGCGTGGTCACCAGGCGCGCCGCCACCCCAAGCGGCGCGCCACGTTCCATCGCCGTGTTGCCATTTCAGGACCTCAGCACATCGCGCAGCGACGAATACTTCAGCACTGGTATGACCGACGAGTTGCTCGGTGCGCTCTCGAGCATCAGCGGCTTGCGCGTGGCGGCCCGCAACTCGTCGTATGCGTTCAAGGACCAAATCGCCGAATATCAGCAGATTGGCGCCGCCCTGAAGGTCGATGCCCTGCTCGAAGGCAGCGTGCGGCGTGACGGCGATCAAGTGCGCGTGTTGGCCCAGTTGGTCAGCGTGTCCGACGGCAGTTCGCTGTGGAGCTCGAGTTTCCAACGCACGCGCAGTGACGTCTTCGCTTTGCAGGAGGAGATTGCGCGCGCCATCGTCGCCGCCCTGCAGTTGACGCTTGCGAAGCAGCAGTCGCTCGTCCAACAGTCGACGCAAGATGTTGAAGCATACGACCTGTATCTCAAGGGACGCGCGGGCTGGAACAAGCGCACGCCGGCGTCTCTGTTGGAAGCCGAACAGTTTTTCAAGAAGGCGGTGGACAAGGACCCTACGTACGCGCGCGCGTGGGCCGGACTCGCCGATGTCTACATCGTTCAGGCGCTCAACGTTTTCGCCGCACCGGGCGAGAATTTTGCGCTCGGCAAGGCCGCCGCGCTCAAAGCGCTCGCCCTCGACTCGATGCTCGCCGAAGCCCACGCGTCGCTGGGCACCATCCACTTTCTCTACGACCGCGACTGGGACGCCGCCGACGCTTCGTACAAGCGCGCCATCGCACTTGATCCCAACTATCCAACAACGCACTACTTCTACTCGCTCTTTCTTTCCGCGCGCCGCGATCCCGCCGCAACGGCCGAGGCGGAGAAAGCGATAGCGCTTGACCCGCTGTCGCCGCCGATCGCTCAATTGCCTGGTATCATCCTTGTGCAAGATGCCCGATACACCGCGGCGATTGCACCGCTGCGCGCCGCCATTGCGCTCAGCCCTCGTTACTCTCTTCCACACAACTGGCTCTCGATCGCGCTCGCCCATTCCGGCGCGAAAGCCGAGGCCTTGGCCGAGTCCAAGATCGCGGTGGAACTCGCGCCCGAGAATCGGCTGTCGTTCGCCATCAGCGGCTACATCGACGCCGTGGTCGGAGAGCGGCCCGCGGCGCTCGCTGTGATCGCTAGGCTCGAGGCGTTCTCGCGTACTCGTACGGTGCCGTACCACTACATAGCGCGCATTTACGACGTCCTTGGCGACACGACCCAAACGTTGCGGTACTTGCGGCGCGCGATCGATGCGGGCGAAGGGCAGCTCTCGCAGCTCCGTGTGGAACCAAGAATGCGCACCGTCGAAAAGGATCCGCGCTTTCTGGCAATGCTGAAACGGCTGAACTACCGGTAGTCGCAGATGGCTGGCTCTCACCCCTCTCCCTTCCGACTCATGCAAAAGTCCAACGCGCATTCCCGCGAGCACCTCGGCGTGCCCTCCGCTGCGACCTTCGCCGCCTTATGCGTTCTGGCTGTGGCGTGCTCCGACAAACTCTCGGACGTGAAGGGCGATGCGACGATATCTGACGTCAACGTCAATCGATATGGATATGTCGCGCCGAAGCCGGTGGGGACCTACCCCTCGAAGCCACAGACCATTCAACACTGGATCGATACCGGCGACTCGGTCGCGATTCGCGCCCACGCGTGGGACATCTGGGCATCGGTCACCGCGAACGCTACGGCCGACAGCCAGCCCACTTGGCAGACGTGGTTCTCGGGTCAGGAAGTATTCAGCCCGGGGGCGCGGCCTACCGCCGAGGCACGCACAAGAAACGCGCGCTTGCCGCTCGAGCGCGGCCGCCAGTCGGTTCATCGTATTCGACAGATGCAGCGGCTCGCGGTCGGCAGTATTCCATTCGATTCGACCGAGCGGGTCTTCGCATTCAACCGGTTTACCGCGTCCACGGCGAACTACATCTGGAACCACCGTCTCAACGACATCAAAACGATCGCCGACACGAGCGCGGCGTTCATCAAGGCCAACACGCCGATCGCGAACAGGGGAGTGCTCACTTCCGTCGACTCGATAGACGCGAACTCGATCGTCACCAAGTGCGTCTTCCAATTCATTTCCGATAGTGCGATCACCGCCATTCCATTTTGGATGGGCGACGGCAGCCTGTATTCCACCGACTCCCTGCATCCACCGCCACGGATGTGGAAGCAGGCGGTGGCGGTTGATCCCTCCAATACGCTGAAGGGAGTCGACTCGGTGTTCATGGCATTCAACACCCAACCGGCCCAGTGGCTCAAGGTTGTTCCGTTGTCCGCGTTCTACCACGTGAGGTTGACGGCGGCCGACTCGGCGGCACTCACGAACTTCGGCGCCGAGAATGGCGACGACCTCGGATTCAACAGTGATACGAGCGAAGCGATGGTACGGGCAGCAGCCCGCCCGGGCAACTACGGGCTGCTGATGGCGATGCACGTGACCGGCAAGGAAATTGTGAACTGGACATGGCAGTCGTTCTGGTGGTCGCCGAATCCGCGGGACAAGCAGTTCGGCGCCGACCGACCGAAGTTCATCGGCGCACCGTGGAACAACTACAACATGACAGTCGCGTACTCGATGCTGACCCCGAAGCGGGCGCCGAATATCGCGTTCAATCCATATCTCGAAACCAGTTTGTCCGGCACCGTACCCCTCAAGGGTAATGACTCGCTCGCGTGGACCGGGATCAGCACCAACTGCATGAGCTGCCATCGGCGCGCGGCGCGCGGCATCTATCCGGACAGCTTCATCGTGCCGTTGTACGGCCCGGCGGCGAATGTAAACGCTGGTGATGCGACGATCTTCTATGTGCGACTCGGGGCGGGAACGCAGCGCATTTCGACGGTCAAAACAGATTTCCTCTGGTCGGTGGCAATTCGTTCCACCACGCCAATGATGCAATCATTGAAGCGCCCGAAGCCGGCCGCTGGTCGCTGATCGCGATTCGACGACGGCATCAATAGTCCTGGTCACATGTTTTCACCTCAGTGTCAAAGGCGATGCCCCTGATGTTGACGGGCCTTAGCAAAGCCTTAGCAAAGCCTTAGCAAGCGTCGCGGCTGCTGGTTCTCGCGAACCTGAGAGGTGACCGACACACCGACCATCGTCACCGAGACGTCCAAGCCCGGCGCAGACCGCGACCTGCTGGTCAAGCGCTGGTCGTTGTCAAAGCCATGAAAATGGAAAACGAGCTGCGTGCAATCTCAGCCGGAGTCGTGACCGCCATTCGCGTTACAGAGGGAATAGCGGTGGACAAGGGCGCGGTACTCGTCGAACTTGGCGCACTGTCAGTCTAAGCGCGCCATCGCTTCCGCTGACCGGAGCGCGAGCGCACAGAACGTCAGCGTGGCGTTCGCACAGGACGCGCTGACGCACGTCGGTGCCCCGACCACGAACAGGTTGTCGTGATCGTGTGTGCGACCCCACGCATCCACCACCGACGTGGTCGGGTCGGTGCCCATGCGACAGCCACCAGCGGGATGATCCTGCCATCCGCTGCCGTCGCCGGACGCTCCACTCAGCACGGTACCGTCCCCGGCGCGGGCCATCTTCGCGAAGAGCGTTCGCAGCGTCTCATTCGAGTAGCCGCGGAGCGCGGCCGACTCGGGGGCATCGCGGAATGCCAACTTCGGCAACGGGTCGCCCCACGCATTTTTTCGCGTCGCATCGAGCGTCAACTCGCTGGACCGGTCGGGAATCACGTCGTAGTACGCGCGTACGCGCGCGACGCCGGTTTTTGTGCGCTCCCGCCAGTCCTTCATGATCGCGTCGCCCAGCAGCGGTGTGCCGGCGTCGTCGCGCAGCCTGGGCTCGCGGCCGACTGACGACTCCCACACCCGCAGGTCGTGGCGCAGGTACTTGTCGCCCGCCGGTGCGCGCATGAACTGCTTGCTCAGGAGCGAATGCTGCGCGCTCATGCCCGGATACAGGCGCCGTGGCAGCGCGATGTAGGCCTGCTGGCTCCGGTGCCCGGCGAGATACTTGCCGACGGTGCCGGATCGGTTAGCCAGTCCATCAGGTGCGCGACTGCTGCGCGAGAGCAACAGCAGATGCGCGCTCCACGCGTACCCCGCGGCAACTACGAACTGTTTCGCACGGAACTCCACGGCGGCACCCGTGCCCGCGCCAGCGACTCGCTGCATTGCCTCCGCCGCGACGATACGCGACGATCGCTCGTCGAGCACAAGGCGCCGTACCATGGTGCGGGGATACAGGGTAATGCGGTTGGCTTTGCGCAGACGATCCCACGTGACGTCCGGCGAGTACTTCGCGCCGGTCGGGCAAATGGGTGAGCAGGTATCGTTGCGGCAGCATTCGTTGCGGCCATCGTACGGGCGTGAATTCTTGGCGGCCGGCTGACTCCACGTCACGATGCCAGCCTGCGTCGTCCACTCTTTCAGCAACCCGAGGTTGTAGGTCAGCGGAAGCGCGGGCAACGGGAACGGCTTGCCGCGGGGGTCCATCGCCGGCGGCCCTTGCTCCCCTGCCACGCCCATTATCTCTTCCGCTTCCTGATAGTACGGATCGAGCTCGTCGTAGGAGATGGGCCAATCAGTACCAACGCCGAACAGGGATCTCGACCGAAAATCTTCCGGCGACCAGCGGGGGGTCACACCACCCCAGTGCATCGCGAGTCCGCCAACCTGCATCGAGCGCGACTGCAGCGGACCCTCGATCTCGTAGCCGTCGAGGTGATCGTTAGGCCAGGGGCTCTCGCCGTACGCCTTGAATCGCTCGCGCAGCGCGTACCGTTTGGCCAGCGGTGGCGCTTCATCGCCCGCCTCGACCACGACAATCTTGCCTTTCGTGGTGTGCGCCAGCTTCTGCGCGACCATGGCGGCACTGATCCCTGAGCCAATGATGCACACGTCGCATTCGACCACCAGCCGGTTCGTCGCGCTTCTCATGTGTGGCTGCTCCTTGCGAGCGGCAATGGTTTTCGGGACGACATCGCGAGCGGACGACAATTTTCGCGCAGGATCTGCGCGTCGTAGCACAGGTCATTCGCGGCGTCGCTGCCGTAGAAGTGCGCGAGAAGTGCGAGTGCCACGTGGGGGCACCTGCCGATAGGAGGGATGCGGTTCTCCGTGAAGCCGTTCAGCTCCAGCTGCACCAACTGTTGGCGCTGCGCGACCGTCAGGGCTGCAAAAGGCCGAGACTGCGTGCGCTGACTGGTCCGATCCAGCTCGTCGAGCTGCGCCGCCCACCGGGTTGCCGGTGTCGGGCCCGTCCATTCCAGTTTCGATGTCCCGTACCCATGCACCAGCTCCGCGTGCTCGCGATATCCGGCAATCCACCGCTGGAATCCGTCCACGATGGCCGCGACCCGCGCACGGCCAAGCTCCGCCGGAAGCACGGCCTCGCCCAGTGCCTGCACCGTGTCTGGACGCCCCATGAGATCGTCCACCGCAGCGGCGTGGGCGAGCCGAACGAATGACGCCGTCGGCACCGCAGCAGCAAGCGCGGCGAGAAACGTTCGTCTGGAAACACCGCGCATTTTTGTTACTCCGAGAGACCCAGGGGCGAATAGCCGACGCCTGTGCAATGTGCAGGTGAGATTCAGCAACGGCAAGCGTTCCAAGGACCAGCGAGATACCACTTCTCGAGTACCTCACGCCCTGAGTTGGGCGCGGGTCGAGGACACCCGATGGCTGCTCGCCGCACGGTCTTGACCGCATGACGAAACGAACGCGCACCACATGGCGCGGCGCGGAAAAGCGGCGCTTCGTGATCGCGGCGCCAGCACTTGACGAGACGGCGCTCGGCGCGCGATTGGGGCGCTTTAGCCAGACGCCTGAGACGGAACGGATCCGTGAGCTAAAGCGCGACGCCAGGCGCACAAACCGCATGCTGGCCGAGACGGCCGCGCTCCTCGTGCTCAAAAACCACCGTGCCGTAAGCACAATCCAGCTCCGGGATTCGCCTACGGTGAAACCCAACCAAATCGAGGTCGAAGGAAACCGCTGCGCCAAGCAAACACTACCCATTTGATAGCTTGAATAGACGGCAACAGTTGTAGCCGAGATGGTCTAGTTTTCGCTAGAAGAAAACGGCAGTCGGTTTCATTGTTTTTTGCTGCATGTGCGGCAGCTATTGATCTGAGACCAGACGCTTGAAATGAGGCGCGGCGCAAAGGGCGCGCAGCGGGCTTTAGGACGTCGCCTTGATGGAATGGTTAGGCCGCAGCATTGACCGACCTAGCCAAGAACCGCCGGATTCATGCGCCACAACGATAAAGTGAGTGCTGCGGCGAAGCTTACCCAGATGAGATAGGGCACCAATAACAGTGCGGCAAGCCGTTGAACGGGCCAGAAGTTGAAGATGGTTGCCGCGATGAGCAGCCAGAGAATGACAATTTCGGCCATGGAGAGCGCGCCGAGATGCAGGACGAAGAACAACCAGGTCCACAGAGCGTTGGCGACAAGTTGAATGGCGAAGAGGCGCAACCCGAGCGGGGCGCCTTTGAATCCGCGTTCGCGCCAAATCAGCCACGCGGCCACCGCCATGCAGACATAGAGCAAAGACCACGCGGGGCCAAACAGCCAAGCGGGTGGAGCCCAGATTGGTTGGGAAAGTTTGCCGTAGAAGGTAGCGGCTTGTGCAGACGCGACTGCTCCAACGCTGCCGGCGGCGAAGGTTGCAACGAGCCAGCCTACGAGCCCGAGTGCTTGCGTTTTAAATGAAAGGCGTATCATCGGAGCTTGCTCTGGCCTAACGTTTAACATGTGTGGCGGGCCAAAGAGCGCGAAGCCGCCTTCGGAACGTCCGCTCGATGAAAGAGTTAGACATCACCGCGAGGCAACCGGAACCAAGCCATACCGGCTCGTGACGGCGACAAGAGCTGCCTCATCTGGCGGGCCGCCGGCATTCACGACAGAAGCCGCCTCTTCAAAGTACTTCGGCCCAATGTTCGGAGCCAGAGAGATTAGTGCGGGGGCAACGCTGTCAAACGGATTGGAAAAGCCATGGACGGAGCCCTTTGGAGTTCGCATGGCCTCACCCGGCGTGAGATCGTGGGATTCGGAACCCACCATACCGCCAACCTCGGGATTCGCCTACAGAGAAGCCCGACCAAATCGAGGCGCCAGCGACACCATCGCCACGCCACCCACAATGACCAGCATCGCCACCAGCGCCTGCGGTGGAAGGTGCTCACCAGCGAACACGACGCCCAACAGCACCGCCACAACCGGATTCACATACGCGTACGTCCCCACCGCCGTCGGACTCGCCACACGCAACAACCACATGTACGTACTAAATCCGATTAACGACCCAAAAATGACTAGGTAGAGCAACGCGCACATCGAACGCAACGAAATATTTGTCACGCGAAAATTCTGCAATTCACCCGTCAGCACCGCCAAACCCAATAACAAAATACCGGCCACCAGCATCTGCATTGCGACCGCCACCGTCGCCGGTTTGGCCAGCACGGCCCGTCGTGAATACAGCGAGCCAACGGTCCACGAAAGCGAACCGATCGCCAATACCAGCGCACCCCATGGATCGACCGCCGCACTGGAAAGCTTTCCGTCAGTCGGCAACACCAACAACGCAACACCTATCAGTCCAATACCAATTCCAAGGATTTGTAACAGACGAGGCTTCGTCCCTGTCCACAGTTCGCAGAGCACCACCCACAACGGCACCGTCGACACCATTAGCGATGTCATCCCTGAACTCACACGCTGCTCGGCCCACGAGACCGCTCCATTTCCCACGAAGAGCAACAGCGTGCCAATGATGGCGGAGTTGCGCCATTCCAATGACGTTGGTTTTGGAGCACCGCGCGCACGACTCCATACATATAGCGCACTTCCTGCGATGAGAAATCGCGTAGCGCCCATGACAAACGGAGGAATGGTGGCAATACTCCATCGAATGGCGAGGTAAGTCGATCCCCACACCACGTAAATGCACGCGAAGCCCAATACAAGTTGAGCGCGCGTAGCTTTTGGTGGACCGACCGCGAGTGATGGGACATGTTCAACCGCCGTCACGTCACCACGCCATTATCTATGCGTTCGTCACCATCGTCTTTGCGACGAATGGCGCGTAACGCGGCGTTACCCGCCGCGATGCCACCCACCGCGATGTACAAATAGAAAGTGTAGAAACGCCACCAAATCAGCGTCGCCGCAAAAATACCCGGTGGAATTGCATCTTTAAGCGTCGCTGCAAATGCACCCTCGATAAATCCGCCGCCGCCAGGTGCCGGCACAACAACACCACCGTAAAACAATGCGAGTGGCCATAAGACTAGTGGCGCGAGTGAATCCATCGTCAACGCGAACGAGCGGTCGCCGAGGTATACGAGCAATGGCAACGTGGACACCTTGAATAACACATGCACGATCGAGCCGACGAACGCGATGCTCATCAACCATGGATTGGCTGTTCGCACTGCGTCTACCGAACTGCGCAACTGACGCAGCGTACGTTGAATGCCGCGCCATCGCGCCGCGCCAAGTCCTATACGTGATGCCCACGGCGGCGGCGGCCCGTTGGCGCTGCGTCGCGCCAACAACAAGCCAATTGCACCCGCTCCAAGCACCGCCGTACTGTATCCCCCCACGAGTCCAAGCAGTCCGCCAATCGATGCGCCACGACCGTGAAACGCCCACGCAAGCAGCAGACACACCATTGCCAGCGAGCACATTTCTAAAAACAACTCAAGAAACAGCACCAATACGCGACCAGCCGCACCCATTCCGCTCTCGGCGAGTACGAGAAATCTCGCGGGTTCTGCGCCCGAGCGCGCGGGAGTGATTGACGCCGCAAAATCGCCACCAAGACACACGCGCAGTGCTGTGCCAAATCGCAACGGTAGTCCAACCGCGTGCGCAGACGCTTGAATTTTGAGCGAACGCGTCATCACTTCGAGCATGACGGCAAGCAACGCGGCGCCATGCGCACTCCACGCCAACGTTGGCATTCCACCAGTCGGCCAATTGGTTGCGACCACCCATACTGACGCGCCAAACATCAGCGCGAATGACAAACCAGTAATCACCCAGCGTGAACGATTCATCGAGATTGATGCATGCCAAAGAGCAGAAACGCGGGCAAACCCAGGGGAACGGAAACCTAACTTCCGCGCGGCTTCGCGCGCCGCGTTGGCGTCGCGTGCAGCGGATCATCAGGCCACGGATGACGCGGGTAGCGTCCGCGCAATTCCTTCCGTACGTCGAAGTATGACGTGCGCCAAAATCCACCAAGGTCGCGCGTCACTTGCACCGGACGTTGCGCGGGCGAGAGCAGATGCAGTGTGAGCGGCACGCGGCCATCAAGCAGTAATGGTGTGCTGGTCCAGCCAAAGACTTCCTGCAACTTGACCGCCAACACGGGCGCGGTCGCATCCGAATAGTCGATCGCGATGCGCGAACCACTAGGCACCTCCATGTGCGTCGGTGCGAGACGATCCAGCAGGGCGCGCTGTTCCCATGGTAATTGCAAGAGCAGTACCTCCGCCCAATCCACACGCGCGAGCTCCGACCATTTTCGCATACCGTTCACGTGTGGTGCAAGCCAATGCGTGAGCGTCGCCGCGAGCGTGGCATCAGAAACATCCGGCCATCGATCATCATGCATCCGCACAAACGACATGCGCGCGCGCAGTTGTACGGCGCCTGCACTCCACGGCAGTGTATCCACACCTTCGCGTGCAATTGCATCGAGCAGCACGCGCTGTACAAGCATGGTGTTCGCATCAGTCGCGACGATGTCTTCCAGGACCAACGCACCGAGCATGCGCTTCCGTCGCGCCTGAACACTGCGCGATGGCGCGTGCCACTCCACCACCTGTTCGCTGACCACTTGCTCCCCGAAGTTTTCCAGAATATCGGCGAGGGAGATTGGCGCGGCTCTCGCAATGCGATACTCGGGCGGTGCACCGTCCAGCTCCGCCACTGCCAACCACTCGACGTCCTGCAACGCATCGTGCAGCGGAAGTGCGGCGCCCACACCGTTCCGGAGCAAGTACCGTGGCTCGCGACCAACCCGTCGGCGTGCGATGCGATCGGGAAACGCCAACGCGAGCAATTCCCCAGTCTGTTCGACCGTCACGCGCGAGTCTTCCTGCGCCGCATCGGTCCGCATCGTTGCGTTCACTCGTTGCGTCAGTTCAACGCCAAGTTGACGGACGCGCCGCACAGCATCACGGTTGACTTGCGTCGCGCCGAGCGTCATTTCGAAGGTATCATCCACATCGTGTGGCGTATGCACGCGTCGCACTGCATCCACACGCAATCGCAAGTCACTCGGCGATGCATTCGCACCCGTACCATGGTCGTAGCCGCTCAGGATGTCGCGCTCTTCAAGCAGGGCGGCTATATCACCACCTAGTCGTGTGAGTCCCCGCTGTTGCGCCACGAGCAGCAGATGTGCGAGACGTGGTTGTAACGGTAGCATCGCCATGCGCGTTCCGTGCGATGTAATACGGCCTGCGGCGTCGATCGCGCCGAGCTGCGCAAGCAATTCGCGCGCGCGGGCATATGCGCCAGCATTCGGAATGTCCAACCAACGCAACGTGGTAGGATCGTGGATACCTGCGTCAGCCAACTCTAGCGCGAGCGATGACAAATCTGCGTCGAGTATTTCGGGCCGTGTCCGTGGTACGAGTGCGGCGTCTTCATGTTGATCCCACAAGCGATAGCACGTGCCCGGAGCAACACGTCCGGCGCGTCCGCGACGTTGATCGGCCGAGGCGCGACTCACGCGCACGGTTTCCAGTCGCGTCAATCCAGCGCGTGCGTCAAATCGCGGTAGTCGAGACAGTCCGGCATCGATGACCACACGTATGCCCGCCACCGTGAGACTCGTTTCGGCCACGCTGGTAGACAGCACAATCTTTCGTGTACCGACGGGCGCAGGTGCAATTGCCGCGTCCTGCGCGGCGAGTGGCATGGCGCCATGCAGTTGATGTACGGTCGCGTGCGCGTCACTCAGCAGCGAATCTCCCGCAAGCCGGGCTGCGACGCGACGCTGTTCATTTGCGCCAGGTAGAAATACCAGCACATCGCCTTCGCTCGCCACGATGGCTTCGCGCACAACACGCGTTACAGTGGCCTCGACGCGATCTCCACTCCGCGGTGGTCGATAGAAGGTGACGACCGAATGGGCGATGCCTTCGCTGCGAATCACAACGGCTGGCACGGCGCGTTTACCCAACAATTGCGCGACCGCAAGGCCATCCAATGTCGCGGACATAACGAGAATGCGCAGATCCTCGCGCAGATGCTGTTGCGTTTCGAGTACCAACGCGAGTCCAAGGTCGGCGTGCAACGAGCGTTCGTGAAATTCATCGAAGACGATGGCACCGTAGTCATTCAACGACTGGTCGGTGGACAGCATGCGCGTCAACACACCCTCCGTGACCACTTCGACGCGCGTTCGGGCAGACACACGCGTGTCACCGCGCACGCGATAGCCGATGGTACCGCCGACCGTTTCACGAAGTGTCGTTGCCATGAATTGCGCCGCCGCGCGCGCTGCAAGGCGACGGGGTTCGAGCATCAGGATGCGCCGCTGCTGCAACCACGGTTGGTCGAGTAATGCCAACGGAACGCGTGTGGTCTTCCCGGCACCGGGTGGCGCCTCGAGTATCACCGCGGTGTGCTCGACAAGCGCGCGTATAAGTTGCGCGAGCACGTCATCGATCGGCAGCACGGTTGTAAAACGCATGCGTCGACTGCTATCGTCGACGACGAACGGGCGTCGGCTCGAGCTGCTGGACCACGAATTGTTGCGCGCGTTCAAGCACTTCATCTTGTCCGCCGCGTATGCCGCGCACCGTAAGCCGCACATCAACAGACGGCGTAATGCCGACGCGATGCACGAGTCCACCGTCGGCACGGCGTATTTCATCGGCGGGAACACCAATACTGAGCCAACCCGGCAGTTCGAGCGGAACCGCGATGGCCGCAGCGCCAGCACTTGGGCTTCCAATAAACACCGCATTGGCACCACTTTCGAGCGAAAGTGCAATGCGTTCGGCCGCACCCTGCGTACGCTCGTCGATGAGCGCATACACACGACCGCGAAAATGTCCACTTGTGTCGACTGCGGCCCACACCATCCGCTCTGCGCGTTCCTCGATGCAGAGCAATGCCGCCTCACGCAGCGTTGGTGCGAGGCAGGGCGCGGACGCAACGCGACTGAGTGATCGATACGCGATGAAACGTGGTTGTTGTGCGACGTGCCGTACCACAGTCAATGGATCAACGCGGAGTGTGCCGCGCAAATCGAATACGACGGCGCGAGCGTCTCTGGACGCGGCAAAAGTCGAATCGATCGCGCGCGCATCCAGCCGTTCCAAGTCGAGGTACAAAATGCTTGTATTGAGACGACGTGCAGCGACTGCGTCGGGTCGCTCACTGTGCGGCAACAGGGCGGCATATGACGCGCGTCGCGGCATGTAGACGGTGCGCTCCTTTCCGGCCGGATCCCGTAGCTTGAACAGTGCATTTCCTTCGGGGCCACGTGGCAGCACCCGCATGAGATCGCGCGTGCGCGTCCAATCGTTTGATGCGGGCGCAACGCGACGATGCTCACTCAACCACGCCACGAACGGGAATCCGTCTGCCGCGACAATCTCTGTGCCGACCGTAAGTCCAAGCGCGAGCGTCGACGAATCGCGCACGATGTCCGTGACAATCGCGCGTCCCTCGGCAACGCGCGCGCGAAACGGCGCACTGCTTGTGCCTAGTAATGTCTCACGCCACGGACCCGATACCGTGCTCTGCGCATCGTCAAGCGTCGCCGCAAGATCACTGATGGCGACGACATATTGCATCGCGTCACGCGCGGCTTCCAGTCGAGGCAGCACGCGGCTGAATACGGCATCCGCATCGTCATCGTACTGATCGCGGTGCGCGTGTCGGCTGCGCATCGCACTCCACACGCGAAATCCTGCGAGTACACGAGCTCCCATGACGGGATAGCTCGTGGTATCAAATTCTGCAGCGAGCAGCGCCGGTGTCGACGCGACGCCGGGTACGTGCAACGCGCGTGGCGCACGCACGGCGCGCAATAATGTGTATGCGGTTTGCAACGCGGTACTATCGTTCAACGATTTGGTACGCGCTATCACGGTGTCCGCTTTCAATCCGAAGGTGCCATCTGGATGTACGAGTTCACCCGTGCGCACACGTAGCGTCAGCCCCGGCGCCAACGCAATGCGCACGCTCGAGACGAGTGATTCGTCATCAACTGCTCCGTCACCAACGAGTGTTGCTTTACCAGCAGACACTTGGGCAGCAAGACCACGCGGTATTACCGACTGACGATCGGCCACGACCATCACGCGATGTTGCGCTGTGGCCGAGCCGCGCAGGAGCGGAGCGTCGCGCCGCATCCACGCGCCGCCAAATCGTACCCGTGTTTCATCAAGTGGATCTTGCAACACGCCGCCAACGCGTCGCGTGCGTTCGGCGGGTGCAGCCACTGACATCAGCGTTAGAGCGCGCGCTAAACCAGTCTGTTCGACAAACGCATTGACGCGATCAGCGTCACCATCCCGCGCGCGCTCCGTCGTGCGCAGATCCACAACCACACGTGTCGGGAGCTGTGCGAGCGCGTCGGCAATTGTAGCGGCATCGACCGCATCGAAGGCGGCGGCGGACGGTAGTTGCAACACGAGTATACTGTCGACGGTTTGCGTTGCACGTACCGCACCAGCGCGAAGTGTGCGCACAAGCGTGTCGCGCTCAACACGTGTCGCCGAATCGCCGAGTACCGTGAGCAGCGATGCGTACGCCGCCGCCAATCGTTCACTATCTCTGGCCGAACGAATCGCTGGCACCGCGCGCACGAGCGCCGAATCCCACGCTGCACCGCGAGCGATCACGGCGGGGTGAAATAGCGCCACGGACTGCCACACGGCGGCGAGTGTCGCCAAGCGAGCGACGCCAGCGGAATCGGATGCGATTGCCTCCGGTTCGGGCTCCGGCGGCACTGCAACGATAGGCGCAGTCGGGAGCGCTGCGGGAACGGGCTTCAGTACGTCGACACGTTTCGAATCGGGCTTCTTCGCTCCTGCGCTCTTCGCCTCCGCCATTGGCGCCGTCGCCTTGGTTGCTGGCGGCACTTTCGGTGTTGGCGGCGCTTGAGGGGTCGGCTTTTTTGGTGCCTTCTCGATGCTTGGTGGCACTTTTTCCAGCGGCGGCGACACTGTCGTGCCATCTGGCGACATCTTGAAGAAGCTGCTGCACGCGACAGTGAATGACAAAAGCGCGGCAACGGCTGTCGTGCGCAACGTATCGATTCTCAAGGCGATGGTCCGTGTTCGTGAGATGCGCAAAACTATCGTTTGATATAGTCCGACGCCGGGTTGGACTACATATTCCAAAGATATCACTGCTCACCATGACTGACCGACTCTACTACTCCGACGCGTACCTGCACGACTTCACTGCCACCGTGCGTGCCGTCTCTGACGATGCGAGCCGCGTCTATCTCGATCGCACCGCATTCTATCCCACCTCCGGCGGACAACCGCACGACCTCGGCCAACTCGGTAATGCGTTCGTCGTCGATGTCGTCGACGAAGACAATCAAGTAGCGCACGTGCTGGCCGAGCCCACCGCACTCGTTGTGGGACAAGCAGTGACCGGGCACGTGCAGTGGACCCGTCGTTTTGACTTCATGCAGCAACATACCGGACAGCATTTGTTGTCAGCCATGTTTGCTGATCAGTACGGATGGCCGACGGTCAGCGTGCATTTCGGTGATGAGACATCGACGCTCGACATTGCTGCGTCGAATGTGTCGTCAAACGCATTGCGGGACGCGGAATGGCAAGCCAACGCGCTGGTGACCGCTAATCGCGAAATTACGGTCACGTTTGAAGACGCCGCACGCGCGACTGGGTTGCGCAAAACAAGTGATCGGAGTGGCATGCTACGCATCGTCTCTATTGCCGAACTTGATCGCAGTGCATGCGGAGGAACGCACGTCCACCGTACTGGCGAGATCGGCAGCATTCAGTTGCGCGGTGCAGAGCGGGTAAAGCAGCACACACGTATTGAATTTTTATGTGGTAGTCGCGCCGTGACACGCGCGCGACTCGACGCTGCACTGCTGAGCAACACGGCGCGCTTGTTCAGCGCAGCGGTGGCCGACGTACCTCTGTTGGCCGAGCAATTGCAAACGCGTATGGCAGAGCTGGAGCGTAATCGCAAACGATTGGCGACTGATCTCGCACTGTTCGATGCACGCGCACGGTGGGAGCGAACAACGCCCGATCCCGACGGTATACGACGTTTTCATGTGGTACTCACCGATGGCGCCGTACGTGAGTACGAACCACTGGCACAAGCACTCGCCGCACTCGGCCCCTGCTTGGCGCTCGTAACCAGTACATCTCCGCCCGGTGTGTTGTTTGCGGCAGCCGATGGCACCGGCATCGATGCTGGCAAAATACTGCGCACCGTGTTGTCGGCTGTTGGCGGTCGTGGCGGTGGTTCGTCACGTATTGCGCAAGGCAGCGTGCCCGACGCTGGCGCAATCGCGAGCATCGCTGCGCAGTTGGGAGTGGTCACGTTTCCGTAGTCCTCACTTTTCTACATACCGAAGCAATGCATTTCGCGAAACCTGATGCCTCAGAGCATTCGTCGTACATGTCGTTGTACGTCAACACAACCGAGCAGTTATTGGCGACGCGCGGCGATAACAATCTGCTCGCAGTGCTTGAAGAGCAACCCGCACAGTTGCGTGCCGTGCTGGCTGGTATCGATCCCGGTCTCGCTTTGTTTGCTTATGCACCGGGCAAGTGGACGTTGGCCGAATCACTGCTGCACGTTGCGGACACCGAGCGTGTGTTTTCGTATCGACTGATGTGGATTGCACGAGGCGACAAGACACCGCTTCCAGGATTTGAACAAAACGATTGGGTGCCAGAAAGTCGGGCTGGTCAGCGCATGCTGTGGGACATTGTCGGCGAGATTGAGGCGGTACGCGCATCGACCATTGCCTTCGTCCGCTCGCTCGACGATACCGGTCTCGCGCAAATCGGAACATCGAACAACAATCCGTTGTCGGCACGTGCGCTGACGTGGATCATTGCCGGCCATTTTGCGCATCATCTCGCGCTCACGAAAACGCTGTACCTCAACGCCGCGAACGCGCGCTAACTTCCCATCGGCTTTGGCACCCCGTCGGTTCGGACGCGCCTGCCCTCATGACCGACGTCCCCGGAGCTTTCGTGTCCGCTGCATCTTCTGTTTCGACAACGCCTGATCTCGCGCTCCTCGCCATCAACACGGTGCGCACGCTCGCCATGGACGCGGTACAAAAAGCCGAGTCTGGGCATCCGGGTACGCCGATGGCGCTCGCGCCGCTTGCCTACGCGCTATTTACGCGTCACCTGCGTCACGATCCGGCCAATCCACAGTGGGCGGATCGTGATCGTTTCGTGCTCTCGATCGGACATGCGTCGATGGTGCTGTACGGCTCATTGTTCATGTCGGGGTACGCACTACCGCTTGAGCAACTCAAGCTCTTTCGGCAATGGAAAAGCATGACACCGGGGCATCCGGAGGTGCATCACACCCCGGGTGTTGAAACCACGACGGGTCCATTGGGACAAGGCGTAGCGAACGCCGTTGGATTTGCCGTCGCTGAAGCACATTTGTCCGCTGAATTCAATCGCGACGGACATCGCATCGTCGATCACTATACGTACTTCATTGCAGGTGACGGTTGTTTGATGGAAGGCATCTCGCACGAAGCGGCGAGCTACGCTGGACATCACAAGCTGGGCAAGTTGATTGGATTTTTCGACGACAATCACATCACGATTGACGGCAGCACGAGCCTCAGTTGCAGTGATGATGCCGCGGCGCGCTTTGGAGCATACGGTTGGCAGGTGTTGCACATCGCCGATGTGAACAACCTCGACGCTATTGATGACGCGATCGCTGAAGCAAAGGCCGACACAACGCGTCCCACGCTGATCATCACGCGCACGCACATTGGTTTTGGATCACCGCACAAGCAAGACACCGCCAAAGCACACGGCGAGCCACTCGGCGTCGAAGAAATCGCGCTCACCAAAGCAGTGTACGGGTGGGAGTATCCGGATGCGTTTCACGTGCCCGCCGAGGCGCTGGCGCACTGGCGCGAGGGTGTGGCGGAGCGCACGGTCGCGCATGGTGACTGGAATACACGATGGATCGCGTACGCGGCCGCGCATCCCGATCTCGCAACAGAGATGCAGCGTCGACTGCGTGGCGACGTACTTGCCAGCGTGAGTACTGCGTTCCCGTCGTTCGACGCGAAGAGTGGCAACGTTGCGACGCGTGCCGCTTCTGGTGTCGTGCTGAATGCCATTGCGCCGCTGATGCCTGAGTTAGTAGGCGGTTCGGCAGATCTTACGCCGTCGAATTTGACCAACGTGAAGGGTGCCGAGATGTTTACGGCGGTGTCACCGGGTGGTCGTGATTTCCGTTTTGGCATTCGTGAGCACGGCATGGGCGCAATCATGAACGGCATGGCGCTGCATGGTGGCATCGTGCCATATGGTGGCACGTTCCTCGTGTTCGCCGACTACATGCGCCCAGCCATTCGTCTCGCTGCATTGATGGGAGCGCATGTCATCTATGTGTTCACACACGACTCGATCGGGTTGGGTGAAGATGGACCAACGCATCAACCGGTGGAGCAGCTTACGGCGTTGCGGTGCATTCCAAACCTTGTTGTGTTGCGTCCGGCCGATGCCGATGAAGTGGTGGAGGCATGGCGCGTCGCGCTGCATCACAAAACCGGTCCCGTCGCGCTCGTTCTGACACGCCAGAAGGTGTCATACTTCAATGAGACGGAGCGCGTGAAAGTTGGCGTCGCACGTGGCGCATATATGCTTGCGGATGGAACCAGCGGTGCACCAGATGTGGTGCTGATGGCGTCGGGCTCGGAAGTGGAGATCGCGCTCGCGGCGCGCGGCCACCTCGCGGTGCGCGGTATCGCGGCACGTGTCGTGAGTTGTCCGTCGCTCGAACTCTTCGCGGCGCAGAGTGCCGAATATCGCGACTTCTTGTTGCCTCCGGGCGTCGCGAAAGTTGCCGTTGAAGCCGCGCATCCGATGTCGTGGTATCGCTGGGTCGGTGATCGCGGTGCGGTCATCGGCATTGAGAAATTTGGCGCAAGTGCGCCGTATCAAACTTTGTACAACGAGTACGGCATCACGGCGGAGCATGTCGTGGAAGCGGCGGTCGGCTTGCTCGGCAGTTGAGCGTCTCCGGCACACCCGTACGGCCTGCACTGGTGGTCCTGTGGCTCGTCGCATCGATCGTGTCGCTGATTCTCATGGTGAAACTCCGACACATTGATGGGTTTTTGAAATCGCCGAACACTCCCGCAGGTATTGTGGGCTTCGAACTCGCGTTCACGCGCGAGCGGGCGGCGGCGATGCTGCACGCGTGGACGGTGAACGGTGCGCTCGCATCGGCGCGGGAAAGTTTGCGCCTCGACTTTGCGTTCTTGCTCGCGTATCCCATCAGCCTGGGACTTGGCTGCTGGATACTGGCGCGAC
>JAYTTR010000325.1:0-6324 GCA_043744935.1 Gemmatimonadaceae bacterium | reverse complement strand
TCGCGGTGTGCATCGCGATCACCATGCCGCTATCGCTCACGAACATTGTTTTCGCGTCAGCGCTAAACGCGATCGTACCCAACTGCGGTCCGCCTTCGTACAATATTTTCGTATCGTTCGCACCAAACGGTGGCAGCCAATTCATGTAACGCACACTTGTCGGCTGCGTTCGTGCCGCGACACCACCCGCGCCACGTCCACCACGTCCGTTTGCTGCACCACCGGCCAGTGGCGTAGGTAATGTTGCGCCATTCGCGGGAAACATCGATTGCAAATACACCAGTCCTGGACCGACCGGATTCCATTGCATGTTGCGCTTGCCGGTGTCGGCTGCTGTTTGCGCGGCGCCATTGCGACCACCAGCGGGTGGCGCATCAACACCATCGGGCAGCGCGCCTTCACGCAGCGGCGTCGTGTTGAGCGTCGCGATCACTTTGCCGGTCGCATCCCACAACTCCTGCACTGAACCAAAATTTGATGTTGGTACGATGTACGAAAACGGCTCGGTCATTTGTGTGACGCGGAAATACTGACCGTCGGGCGATGCATCAACGGCGCGAATCATTTTCGGCGCGCCAATTTTACGTACGGCTTTTGTTTTCACATCGAGTAAAACCAGCTGTCCTGTGCTGAAATACTTCAACAATGCCTTGTCGTGCGGATCTTCCAGCAAGCTTGCGTGCACCGGCTGCGGCAGCGCCTTGCCGTTCGTGAGGCGTACTTGCGGGCCGTCCTCGACACCGTTCTTTCCGTGTACTGGCATGATACCGCGTCCATCAGGGACAAGCAGTGCGATGATGCTCTTCCCGTCTGCCGTCCACTCAATTGCGGTGCTGAGTGTCGCGAGCAACGGCACCTTATTTATTTGCACCGATTTCCCACTCGCAACGTCCGCCACATACACGTACGACGCATCATCGAAGTTGGCGATATACGCCACTGACGCTCCACTTGGCGACCAGATCTGCGCGGAAATCGATGCGCCTTTTGGCGTTTCGAGCGCGCGCGTGATGCCGGTGTGCGGATCGACGAGCGAGAGGCCGTGCCGCGTGCTGGTGGTCAGCGACCGCGCACGATTCGCTTTCGTGTCGACTTGCAAACCACCCAAATAAATATGCGGTTTCCCGTAGTCCTGGATGTCACCGCGGTCCATCGACGTCGCGCGCAAAAACCACTTCTTGTCCGGGCTCGGCGACGAAAATGAGATGTCCGTGCGCGGCGTGAGAATCATTTTCTCGACGTCCGATGGTGGACGGACATACGTCTCCGTCTTCAAAATGTCCTGCGGATTCCAAGCGGCACCGTTGGACTGCGCAACCACAGGAGCGGCGGCGAGGGCGAGCGTGATCATCGCGGAGAGCGTCAATGCGACGGGGCGAACAATGGCGGACATACGGGCTCGGGCGCGGGGCGCAGTGGAGGACGCGTTGCAAACGGCGACGTTGAACCAATCAATAGTCTTACGCCCAAGCCGGGAAGACGCAGCGATGACGCGCGATACACGAGTTGGGGCTGGGGCCGTTCGCGAGCGCGTTCGCGAGCGCGGTCGCGCGGAAAACGACGTTGCGCATGGTGTGTTAGCCCGCGCTGCATCACGGTCGACTTCTCGTGGCGCGAGCGATGAAGGCGGTCGATAAGGCCGCGTTAGCAATCCAACGTGGATTGCTCTTGACATATAGGTTATACAGCTAACATGTTATACCTATGTTACCATTTCACATTCATCTTCGGCCCGGAGATACGCCCCTCAGGCAGGTCGTGTTCTCTGCCACGAAAGCCATCTTGGCCGGAGTTTTACGCGAGGGTGAAGCATTTCCTTCCGTGCGCGACATCAGCGAGGCGCTGCGCATTCATCCGAACACCGCACAGAAGATTGTTGCCGAGCTTGTTCGCGAAGGCTTTTTAACCATGCGGCCTGGTATTGGAACATTTGTCAATCGGCCGCCGGTCTCTGACCGTGCCAGTCGCGGGCACCTACTCGATGAGCTCTTGGAGGAGTCTGTGGTGGAAGCACGCCGTCAGGGATGGAGTGTCGGCGAATTGCTGGCCGCCATCGAGGAGCAATGGTTGGCCGCGTTCGGAACGGACAACGCAACCGGACACGCCAGAACTAGGAGCGGGAAATGAGCACGGAAACTGAATTTGCTTTGATACCGGCGCTCGAAGCTGCGGCCTTGTCTTACCGGTATCGGGGTGGAGGTGTGGCGCTCCGCAACCTCACCTTCTCGCTTCCCCGTGGTGCCTTTGTCGGACTATTTGGACCGATCAGCGCCGGTAAGACCACGTTGCTCGAGTGCTGTGCAGGGGTGCGACAGATTATCGGCGGCCTACTCGACGTAGACGGAATGTCTTTGACCGGTAGAATACGTCAGTCGCTGCCCGGTGTTGCATTCGTGTCGCCTAGTGTTGATCTCCCCGGAAGTGACTGCCTGCTCGATCTCCAAAAATGGTTCGCCTCGACCAGACCAACCTGGGATGGCGCGCTCGCGCAGAGCGTGGCCGCTGAATTTGAGCTTCCGCTCGGCAGACCGATTCGCGCGCTCTCACGAGGCCAGAAGGCCCTCGTGGCCGTGCTTTGCGCCATCGCTTCGCGCCCGAATGTCCTGCTCATGGACGAACCGTTTCTCGGACTCGATGTCGCCATGCGGGAAGCGGTTGTTCGTCGGCTCCTCGGGAGCGTATACGAAGACAACACGACGATTGTGATCGCATCGCATGACCTCGACGAGCTTGAGGGTGCGGCCGACCATATGATCATGCTCGAGCGCGGGGAGATTCGCGCGAGCGGTACGCTCGATGCACTCCAGGCGAGGTTCCGTCGCGTCATGGTGAGTGGAAAGGGCGCGGGGCTCGAGCGCGCATGTGCGACGACGACATGGTGGAATGTTGAACGGTCCGGACGTGTGTTGACCGGGCTGGCGAATGTCGGCACGGATGCTCGTGACTTTGGCGCCCGGCTTGAGGCGCTCGCCGGTATCGACGAGGTGCGCATCGAAACACTCTCGCTTCGTCAACTGTATTTGGCCATCAAAGGATCACCGCGGGACGTGGTGATGGAGACGCAGTCATGAATCGCAGCCAGTGGCAACCGCTTGGTCGCCTACTCACACGCGATCTTCGCATCGGCCGCCCGGTGCTGATTGGGGGTATCCTGCTCGCGCTTGTTCCCGTCGTGCGCTTTTTCCAGCCAGCCCCACTGCCGCTGGGGAGTAGCGCGAATCTGAGTGTCGTGTTGCCATTTGGCGGCGCACTCATTGGCGCACTGGCGTGCTTCCGCGATATGGCCGCGACGCCTCAAGCTTGGTGGGCGTCACAGCCGGTGTCGGGACGCGCGATGGCAATCTCCAAACTGACCGCCGTCGCCATTTTTGCAACGGTTGTCGCGTTCGCCGCAGGAGTCGGGGCGTGGTTGTACGGCCTGGACACAATGAGCGCGGTCAGCGCGGCCACTGGGGTTGGCTTCAGCGCCGTTTGCGCCGGCGTCGCCGGCATGGCGTTGGCGTTGGCGATGGGAGCGCGGGGGGCAGGCGCCTTTGGGGCACTACTTGTACTCGTGCTCGCAGGAAGCAACTTCGCTGTCGCAGCCATCGGATGGTTTCCGAACGAAACAACGACCGTCTCAAGCTGGGGCGTTGGAGCAATCGTTCTGGTGGCTGGAATCGCCGTGATACTCTGGCACTACTCGCAACGGGAGGTCTCGACACTCGCTCGAGCCGGTGTCTTTTTCGTAGGTATGATTGTGATGGCGTACGCGCAACGCCCGCCTCGCGAATCCACGACACTGTTCGCCGCATCCTCCGCTTCCGTTGCCCTTGAGGCGGATCCTGCTCATACCATCAGCTGCGGTGCCGATGGCTCGATCACGCTCGGCGTCCGCTCCCGTGTCGCCAAGAGGCAAGTGGTGCTAGCGGATCCGACTCTGACGCTGACGCTCCGAGATGGATCAACGCGTACGCTTCGCGCTCCCCGCTGGTATCAAGTAGTGGGAACGTGGGGGCCGCTGGTGGTCTCGGGAGCCACCACGGAGTTTCAGATTCTCGGCGATGCCGGCGAAGCGACCACACGGACGTCTTGGATCCTCTTCGATGCGCCGACGCCTGCGAGTGATTCCCTTTGCGCGAGGACGACAACGTTTTCACTCGATCTCGCCGTCTCAGTGCGCGAAGCTCGCGAGATCGCCCGTCTACCGCTGCGGGACTTGGCGCCTGCGAGCGTGAACGGCTATCGGTTCAGTCTGAGTCAGGTGAATGTAGATGGTCCGCGATCCGAACTCACTTTGCAGGCGTCCGCACTCTCGCGAGAGGCCGTGGGGGAAACGTCGGCGCTCGCGAATCTGCGGTTTGCGATCCTACAACCGCGGCGCGCAGAACTGATTCGACTGCAGCGTGAGGTGGGTGGTCGGATCGATGGCGTGAACCGCGACTTGCCTGGACTCCGCCATGAAGCAACACAGCTTTCCTTGGCTGCCTACGGTCGTGAAGCATTGCCCCCGACCGTAGATCAAAATTGGTTCGCTGGCAGCACAGTGATCGTCTCGCGAGTTGCTGAGACTAGGCCGCGCCGACAGCGCCTGCGTGTAGAGCTACGACAAGTTGTTGCGGCGCGGCACTAGAGCACTTAGTCGCTGGAGCTCCCGAGCGCTGACGTTACAGATAGCGAAGCAGGCATGCGCTGAGGCGCGCTTTACGAGATCGAAACCGATGCTGTATACGCGTGGACGACAGCTACGGTGCGCGTCCGTGGGGCGATACTCGCGGCGTGTGACGGCGGCGTAGATGAACGGGTGACGATATTGTCGGATCCATTCGATCCCGATTTGCTCGCGCAGCCGTTTGATGGCGAGGGATTGCCGTTGCGACGCGTCGTGTACGTCGAGAACGGTATGCTCAAAAATTATTCGTATGATCGCTTTTGGGCGCAGAAGCAGGGCAAGCAGGCGACCAACAGTGGTGGCGGACGTAACGACGGTGGTCGTGGTGGTAGTGGTGGGTTGAAATTTGATCGCGGCATTCTTGTCACGCACTTTTTTTACATTCGTTCGCTCGATCAGCGAACAGTGATGCTCACCGGACTAACGCGCGACGGCACGTTTCTCATCGAGAAGGGCAAGATCACGCAGGCGCTGAAAAACTTTCGGTGGAATGAAAGTCCGCTGTTCATGCTCTCGAAAATCGAAGAGATAGGGAAGGCCGAGCGAACGGCGGCAGGTCAGGTGATGCCGCCGTTGCGCGTGAAGGATTTCAACTTTTCGAGTTTGTCGGATGCGGTATAGGGTCGCTTACCGCTCGAGCTGAAATCCTTGATCGATAGCCGGCCGTTTCGGATTATTTGCCACGAACCAACCGGTCAGATACATCCACTGCGTCATGCGCGTGAGCTTTGGATAATTGATCGCCGCCGGCTTGTCGCGCGGCGTGTGGTAGTCGGCATGCAGGTTGGTGGAGTACTCAATTGCTGGCACATTCAAACGCGCGTACGGCACGTGATCGCTCCGGAAGTACCAGCCTTCCGGATGCGTCGGACGATCCCACAGCGAATCGAGCTTGAACTTTCCGGTCAGATCGTTCGCCTTGAGCGCCATCTCCACCAATTCATTTGAGTTGCGATGCGGCGGTTGAATGCCCAGCAAACTCGCCGAGTCCGGATTGTTGCGGCCGATCATGTCACCGTTGAGGACAGCGACAATACTCGCCAACGGTACAACGGGATGCGCGGCGTGCCATCGTGAGCCCAACAGTCCGCGCTCTTCCGCGCCGTGATAGACAAACAGCACCGAGCGCTTGCCAGGCTGCTTCTTGAATGCACGCGCAATGGCGAGCAGTGCCACGCTCACCGAACCGTTATCGTCGGCGCCGCTCCATGTCGAGTCACCATTGATCGCATAACGCACGCCGTCATGATCCTGGTGCGAGCTGTACAGCACATACTCGGCACGCAACTTTGGATCAGTACCTTTGATGACGCCAACGACGTTCACTGATGGCGCATCAAATACTTCGAGATTGATTTTGATCGATGCTGGTTCATTGCCAGCGCGCAGCGACGACAGCATTGCGCGACGCACGAGAAAGCTCGGTGTCGGTGCTGCAGGCGGACCACCAGCACCACCAGCACGTCCACCACGACCTGTGTTTGCAACGGCAGCAAAGCGCGGAATGCCGCCTTCCACATCGTATGCGCCGCGAGAACGAATGGCCGCAACACCGTCAAACGCGATGTCCGCCGTAGAATCAGCAATGACAATCACGGCAAGCGCACCACGTCGTGCAAACCGTGCGCTGGTGGCCTGCAACGCCGCCGCCGCGTAGCGATACTCGAACGAGT
>JAYTTR010000324.1:0-6333 GCA_043744935.1 Gemmatimonadaceae bacterium | reverse complement strand
GATGGCCGGCTGTTGGTTTCTCGATGAAACGCCGTTCCACACCGTGTACTTGCACGGCACGGTGCGCGATATGCAACATCGCAAAATGTCCAAGTCCCTCGGCAACGGCATCGATCCGTTAGACGTGGTGCGGCTCTATGGTGCCGACGCGCTGCGATGGACGATGGTGGCTGGACTTGGGTTGGGTGTGGACGTCATGCTCGATCCGAACGACCTCGAGAAATCGTTTGCACCCGGTCGCAATTTCTGTACGAAGTTGTGGAACATCGGACGCTTTTTATTGTCGCGGGTTGGTACGGAACACGTCGATCCGATTGGTGTGCTTCCGCCCGAATCACTCACGGCCGCGGACGCGTGGATTCTTGATCGACTCGATCAGGCCATCGCGGATTGTGACGCGGCCCTTGGTCCACCGCGACCGTCATTTGGGAACGCGTGGACCAATGAAGAGAAAGGTCGCGGATTGCGCTTGTCGGAGTATGCCGAAGCGGCGCGTCGTTTCGTGTGGAACGAATTGGCCGATTGGTATCTCGAATCAGTGAAGCCGCGCCTCGCCGGTGAAGGTGCAGACCGCGAAGTGGCGCGCGCGGTGCTTGCACATGCGTTTGATGGTGCGTTGCGACTGTTGCATCCGATGGTCCCATTTATCACCGAAGCGCTGTGGCAACAGCTACCGCAAACCCCGCACCCCGACATGTTGGCCACGGGAGCCTGGCCAAAACAGCGCCTGATGCGCGTCGTTGACGGCGACGCGTTTGAATACACGCGCGAAACAGTGCAAGCGATTCGCAAAGTGCGCGCGGAGTATAATGTGCAGCCGGGGAGTTGGGTGGACGCGGTACTCGTCGCCTCGGGTACGGTCGCGACGGTGCTTGAGGCACAGACCGACACGATCGGCGCAATCGCACGAGCGCGCATAACAGTGGCGCACAGCGCACCAACCGGACTCGCCTCGCGCGTCGTGTTGTCCAACGGCGTGGAGTTAGTGGTGCCGTTGGCGGGCATGATTGATGTCGCGAAAGAACGTCAGCGATTAGATGCCGAGATCGCGCAACTCGACAAACAACTGACCGCGCTTGATGGTCGACTGGCCAACGAAACGTTCACGGCGAAGGCGCCACCAGAATTGGTTGATGCCGAACGTGCAAAGGCCGAAGAGTGGCGCTCACGTTTGGCGCAGCTCACGGCAAAGCTCACGGCATTGGGCGCGTGATGCACGCGCGACATCTTTTACTGGTCGGTGTGTTTGCCGCGTCAATCGTCGCGGGTGCCTGCGCTAACGTGACGGTGCCACCCGGTGGTCCGGAAGACAAGGATCCACCGGTCGTCCTGAAAACCACACCAACAAGCGGATCGATTGGTGTGAAGCCGAAAGCGGTCGTGATTCAGTTCGATGAGGTCATTGCCGAGGCGCCGCGCGGCGCGCAGGACCTGAGCTCATTGGTCTTCATTAGTCCAAAGGCCGGCTTACCAGACGTGGAATGGGGACGCACGCGTATTTCGATTCGTCCGCGCAAAGGTTGGAAGCCGAACACGGTGTATTCCATCACCGTCACTCCCGGCATCGCCGATCTGCGCAACAACACGCTGGATAGCACGATTCGCGTCGTGTTCAGTACGGGAGGTGCCATTCCGCAAACACACATTACCGGCTTGGTATTTGACTGGGTGCTGGGGAAAATCGCACCGAAGGCGTTGGTGGAAGCCGTCGCACCCGATAGCACCACGTACCAGGTGTTGAGCGATTCGATTGGTCGCTATGACCTGGGGTTTTTGCCGCCCGGCCCGTATGTCGTGCGTGCGTTTACGGACAAGAACAACAACCGCGATCTTGATCCGCTGGAAGCGTGGGATACGGCGAGTGTGACGCTCACGACAACCGCGTCGCTCGAGTTTTATACATTCACGCATGATACCGTAGGGCTCCGCATCAGCGACTTGTCACTGCTCGATAGCAATCGCGTGATCAAGGTGACGTTCGACAAACCGTTTGTGCCGGATCAGCAATTCGTTCCAGCGCAGTTCACGGTCAAACGCAAAGATTCGACTCTCGTGAGTGTCAGGAAAGTAGAGACGAGTGCACAGCGTGGTATTGCAGATTCGCTCGCCGCAAAGGTGAGGGCCGATTCAATACGCGGGAAGGCCGATACCAGTGCGGTGGCGCGTGCACGCGCAGATTCGATCACACGAAAAAATCGGGCGGATAGTGTCTTTACGGCCGATCGCGCTGATCGCGAAGCACGACGTCTCGCCATCCTGCGCGGCGGCCGTCCGATCCCGAAGCGCGACACCACGCCGCTCCCAAAAATGAAACGTCCGATGGTGTATTCCGATGTTTTCATCACATTGGCGGAGCCGCTGGAATTTACCTCTTCGTATCGCGTGCAAGTGGCGAGCGTAAAAAGTCTGTCGGGCACCGTGCGATCACCCGCACGTTCGCTCACGACTCCCAAGCCGCCAAAACGCGACACGCTCCCTTCAAAACGCGACACGCTCCCGCCAGCCGCGCGCGATACCGTTGCGCCGCCTGTGCGCCGCGACACACTGACCCAACATCGGTGAGCGATGCACCAAGGACGCGCCCTGCACTGTTCATCGACCGTGATGGAACGATCATTGCCGATGCGCATTATCCGTCGCTCGCTTCACAAGTGCGTGTGCTACCCGGCGCTGCCAGCGCGATCGCACGCGCTAACAGTGCCGGTGTTTTGGTGATCGTCGTGACGAATCAGTCCGGCATCGCGCGCGGTATGATCACATTGTCTCAGTACGAAAGTGTACGCGCTCGGATGGACGCGTTGCTCGTCGCCGCAGGTGCTCGCGTAGACGCAACGTTTCATTGTCCGCATTGGCCAGACGAAAATGGGCCGTGCGATTGTCGAAAGCCGGGACTTGGTATGTATCGCGATGCGTCCGCGCGGTTCGACATCGATCTGACACGTTCCGCATACATCGGTGATCGCTGGCGTGACGTGCAGCCGGCGATCGCCACTGGTGGGTTTGGTGTGCTGGTGCCAGGCGTTGAAACGTCGGAAGCTGACGTTGAGAAAGCGCGCACGCTCGTGTCAGAGCGCGTGCGCATCGCTGCCTCACTTGGCGACGCCATCGCAATGTCGCTGGATGTCATTCGCGACTCGTCCGCTAGCTAACCGCTTACGACATGCGCATTGGCGTGCTGGCCTCCGGCGGAGGCTCAAACCTGCAAGCGTTGCTCGACCATTTTGCGCACGTCGACAAAAGTGTCGGCGAAATTGTCTGGGTTGGATCAAACTCGGCCAGTGCACCTGCGTTGGCGCGGGCGGGCGTGGTACGCATTGCGACGGGCGTGATTGCCAACGCGACGGATAGCGACGCAATACTCCGGCAGCTCGCCGCGGCAAATGTAGAGCTATTGGTCCTGGCCGGATATCTGAAGCTCGTCCCCGCTCACGTAGTGCACGCGTTCGCCGGCCGTTTGCTGAACGTGCATCCATCCATGTTGCCCGCTTTTGGTGGCGCTGGCATGTATGGCGAGCGCGTGCACGCGGCGGTGTTGTCATCGGGCGCGTCACACAGTGGCGTGACCGTGCATTTTGTCGACGACGCGTTTGATCGCGGAGCAATTATTGCGCAGTGGTCCGTGCCGGTGTTGCCGAACGACACGCCCAGCGTGCTGGCCGCACGCGTGCTTCGCGCTGAACATGCGTTATACCCGTTGTGCGTTGTCGCCGTCGCGTCCGGTGCCGTTACACTCGGTGCTGATGGGCGGTCACACGGCACCGTCAACCTTGCTGGCCTCGACACACTTTTCTCTCGCTGAACGCAGACCACTAATGCCACGCGCCTTACTTTCCGTCTCGGACAAAACTGGACTCGTTCCCTTCGCAACGCGTCTCGTACAATTCGGCTTCGATCTCGTGTCGACCGGCGGCACCGCGCGTGTGCTGCGCGAGAGCGGTCTCACGGTGCTCGATGTCAGTGATATCACGGGCTTTCCGGAAATGCTTGATGGGCGCGTGAAAACGCTGCACCCCGTTGTGCACGGTGGCCTCCTGGCGCGCCGAGATGTGCCGGAGCACATGGCGGCGATTGCGGCGCAGGGCATTGCGACGATCGATTTGGTGGTCGTCAACCTGTATCCGTTTCGCGAAACGGCCGCGCGTGGCGGTGTGCACCCTGATGAGGTGATCGAGAACATCGATATCGGTGGCCCATCAATGCTTCGCTCCGCGGCAAAGAACTTCGCAGCGGTGTGGGTGTTGGTCGATCCCGTTGACTATACGCCAGTGCTTGATGTCATCGCCGCTGGCGCGGACGATCCCGCCTTGCGTCGCCTGTTAGCGGAAAAAGTGTATGCCCACACCAGTAGTTACGACGCGGCAATCGCACAGTGGTTTTCAGCGCAGCGAGGCGAGCCATTCCCTGATCGCTTTCCGTTGGCCTTCGAAAAACAGCAGACATTGCGCTACGGAGAAAATCCGCAACAGCGCGCCGCTTTTTATGTCGAACGCCAAGGCGCTGGACTGGGCGCTCTCAAACAACTCGGCGGCAAAGAACTGTCGTTTAATAACTTGCTTGATCTCGAAGGTGCGCTCATGGCCATCGAACCTTTCAGCGAGCAAGTGGCGTGCGCGATTATCAAACACACGACACCGTGCGGCCTCGCCACCGGTAGTACCGCCTTGGATGCCTACAAGAAGGCGCTCGCTTGTGATCCGGTGTCCGCATTCGGTTCGGTAATCGCATTCAACGTGCCCGTTGATGTTGCGACCGCCGAGGCCATAAGCAGTCTCTTTGTGGAGTGCATTTTGGCACCATCGTTTGCCGAAGATGCTGTCGAAATTTTAGGTCGCAAGAAAAACTTGCGTGTCTTGGCCGGAACTGCAGCGTGGCCGACCAACGGCATGGATTACAAGCGTGTGCGTGGCGGACTATTGGTGCAGGATCGTGCGCCGATACCGTCGGTGCAAAACAAGTGGGAGGCGGTCACCAAACGACAGCCCACGCGTGATGAACAACGTGATTTGAATTTTGCGTGGCGCGCCGTGGCAAGCGTGAAGTCGAATGCCATTGTACTTGTGCGCGACGGCGCAACCATCGGTATTGGTGCGGGTCAGATGTCTCGCGTGGATGCATCGTTTGTTGCCGTACATAAAGCCACGAGCGCCGGACATCTCACGGCCGGATCCGCACTGGGCTCCGACGCCTTCTTTCCATTCCGCGACGGAATCGACCACGCGGCCGCGGCGGGTGTGCGCGCTATTGTGCAGCCGGGGGGCTCGGTGCGTGACGCCGAGGTGATCGCTGCGGCCGACGAGCATGATATAGCGATGATTTTTACGGGCGAGCGGCTCTTTCGACACTAGTGCCAGTTGATCGGTTGACCTGATCGGTTGTCCGTGCAGCGCCCGTAGGTCATTTTTCACGATTGCGCCGAACTCGCCTGTCGTCGAGCCCTCGTCGTGCCGAAACCCTTTGTCTTTCTCATGACCGCACCCGCAATATCCGCAGGCGCTGCCGATCTCGATTATCGGCCGTCGTACCTTGCCGCTGCGATCGCCGGACTCGCTGTGTTCGTGTTGTATGTGCTGACGCTGGCACCCACGACGTCGATGTGGGACACCAGCGAATACATCACTGCCGCATTTGTGCTTGGCATTCCACATCCGCCAGGCAATCCATTGTTCGTGCTCATCGGACGCGTGTTCGCCATTCTGCCGATCGCGCCAACGGTGGCGATGCGCATCAATGTGTTGGCGGCTGTGTCAAGCGCGGTATCCGCCGGTTTCTGGTTTCTTGTCACTGAACGCGTGCTTGTGGGTTGGATGCCACGACGTTGGCAGCGCATCACGGGTGGTGCGCTCGCCGCACTGATTGGTGCAACCGCATTCAGCGTGTGGAATCAGTCTGTGGTGAACGAGAAGGTCTACACCGTTTCGTTGCTCGGACTCGCTGTGATTTGTTGGCTCACGGTACGGTGGTGCGACGAACCCGATACGAAGTCGGCAGACCGACTGCTTGTGCTTGTCGCGTACCTGCTCGGATTGGGGTATGCAAATCACATGGCCGGGATGCTGGCGGCACCTGCTGTCGGACTCGCGGTATTGTTGCGTGCACCAAAAACCGTCTTGCGTTGGAAACTGTTAGTTGCGTGCGCTGCGGCGGTGGTGTTCGGTATGACGCCCTTCGCCACGCAGCCGATTCGCGCCGCGCACTTCCCCGCGATCAACGAGGGTGAGCCCACCGGTTGCGCGATGAAGCTCGAATTCGGTTGCACGTTTAGTGCGCTGACGTACGACCGCTTCAAGTACAATTTCGATCGCGGCCAGTACGGAAAGCCGGAACTTGGTGAAC
>JAYTTR010000323.1:0-6350 GCA_043744935.1 Gemmatimonadaceae bacterium | reverse complement strand
ATTGGTAGCACGCGCGATGGTCGTCCAGTGGCAAAATACACTGCGACGGGGTCGTTCGTGAATACGGTGCAGCCATTTGCATACACTTTTAGCCACGTCGCTGAGGCACCCTGTTGCCACGCGGCCGCGCCGTAGTCTTCGCGCTCGATCATCAGGTTTGTTGCATTTGCAATGGCCGCGACCGCCCCGATAGCGAGCCACGCAACCGCGAGTGTCGGGCCCCGCCACGCCGACACGCTTATCACTGCGGAGAATGCGCCGATGATCGCACACAGCAATGCCGGCGCGAGAATGCGATCATCAAAGGGAATTGCGTCGCCGACAAACAGTCGAGCGTAGAGAATGACGGTGAAGAGTGTGGCCGACAGCAATAGTGATGCGGCTATCAATCGACGGAGTGCGTCGTTTGACGCTGGTGGTGGCTGCCTCCATGCGCGTACCACGCTGCCGAGCAACGCGACGCCAACTAAAGTCGCGAGTAACGTTTGCACGTATTGGTTCATGCCGATCGGTATGATCTGCGACACCACGGTTTCCAACCCATCGCGCAACGCGGCTCTTTCATTGCCGCTCCAACGGAGATCCGTCAGCGGGGTAGATGTTGCGTTGGCGTGCGCACGAAGCTGCCATGCGCCGATCAGCACGACGCCGGGAATGCCCGCGAGCGTAGCGTCGCCGAGCGCGCGCGCAATGTCTCGCCGCAGGTTATCACGGCGTGTGCCATCGCCACGCACCCCGCGCAACGCATGTACGAAGGCGTACACCGCTGCGCCCGCGACGAGTGCCACGCCGACATAGCGCACCATGCTGCCACACGCGGCGGCAAGTCCGTATGTCCACGCCCGATGCGGATATCGCACCATGAGATACAGCGTCAACAGCACGGTAACGAAAAATAGCGATTCACTCAGCGCCGTGAGCGCCCCGGTCGTCACGCCCCGCACGGACAGCAACACAAGCGGCGCGGCCAACGACCACCAACCAACCTCGCACCATACGAACAAGGCGACGAGCAACAGGATGGACGCTACAGCAGCAAGCGCCGCGACTATGCGTGGCGCTTGCATTGCACTCGCACCAAGTCGCCGCGCCGTGGCAAGCACAACCGAATATCCAGGCGGAAATTGCTGGAGCGATGACGTGCTATCAGCGTCGTTCCAATCCGCCATCGGAATGCGCAGTGCTCCCTGTGCATGCAACGACTCGGCGGCGCCAAGGTACGACATTGAATCTGGCAAGAGCACCGCGCCATCATTGGTGGCATTCCAAATAACACACGCGGCGACGAACGCGAACAGCACGGCCGTAACGCCCAGTAAACGTGGACGCCGCCGTGCAAAATTCAGAGCGCGCCTGGCAAGAGCCGGCGTCGCACACGCTGTTCTAGCAGAAAATCGACAATGAGTTGTGTTGCTGGCAGCGTCGCGCTATCGCTGAGTTGCAAGGTGGCGGTAGCACCCCCAGGCCATTCGTGCCCCGCATCCTGCACCTTGTAATACTGCACGGGCGCGCGAGGCGCGCATGCCATGTACGATACCAAGTGATGCATGCCGCGCGCTTCGATGCGCGGTGTGGCGACACAATGACTTTTTCGGGCCCAGAACGCGAGCGAACTGTCGAGCGAAAACGCGTACTTGAACGAAGCCGATGTTGTGTACCGGTCATGATCAGTGGCGAGATCGCTATCCGCCGTACCGCCGAAGGCGATGATGGGCAGCGCGCGACGAGCCGTACACACCGTATCCGGCATGCGCCCGGCAACGATCGCGAGTCCAGCAATTTCTGTGGACAGATCGCATCCGGCACGAAACGCCATCATACCGCCGTCAGAGAACCCCACTATAAACACACGTCGTGGGTCGATCTTGGCGGTGCGCACCAACTCTTGAATCATGCTGTGGATGAAGCCGACATCGTTGGCCTTCGCTTCCATTGCCGAGCCGCAGCATCGGCCGGTATTCCACGTGAGATAACGCAGAAAACCAGTACCGTTCGGGTAAGCGACAACGAAGCGCCGAAAGTCGGCGGCTCGATTGAATCCAGTGGCCCCGGCGATCCCGGCGGCGTTGCCATGAGTGCCGTGCAATACGATAAACAACGGTGGACGTTGCGCGGCAGCAAGGACGGCTGGTCGGTGCACCAGGTACGAACGTGTTTCGCCGCCTACAACGATCTCGCGATACGCTTCTTCGTCACCCGCAGTGCGACGCCCCTCGAACATTGCGGGTGCACATCCGCTGGCGACAAAGAGTACAACACACGCGAGTAGGCGAGCGGCGATGGAGATTCGGTTCAATACGCGTATCCAAAGATGATGTCCATCTCGTCGGTACTCGCTAGGCCAAAGTTGATCGTGCGATCGGTAACGTTATTCCACGTAACAACGGAGACCAGAGCGTCCCCTACCTCCAAGACTAACGGCGATGCAAAATTGAGAAAAAGTGGATGCTCCCAGTCGGTATTGCTATAGACAACGGTCTCACTGCCGTTCGCTCGTCGGAGTCGGATTTCATACTTCTCGCCCATAGAGTGCATGTGCGATGTGAGCCCGAGAATGGTGGTCTTCGTGCTCATCGTAAACGTCTTCGAAATGGTGGTGCGCTGACGTGGCGGCAGGTTGAGATCGGTGTTTGCAAAATTCAATGTACGCGCTACCGTTTCGACTTGCGACTTGTCGACTGTATATAAATTGGCGAAGGCTTCTCCGGACAACGCGGCCGGCGAGCGATTCACATAGTGCACGTTAAAGTCCAACGATGCGTTCGCTGGAATTTTGAGCGCCACACCAGTCGGAAACCGATACTCAAAGTCGGGTGTCATCGCGCCCGAGAAATACACATGGCACGCCATCGGCAACATGTTGATGATGTTTAAACTGCCATCGGTGTTGCGTATGTCGCGCACGGCATCTGGCGTGGGGCGGGTGTTGCACGGGAATCGAGTGTTGTTCTCGTCAAACGTGTACAAGAGCAAATGATGACTGCCGGAACGCATGCGGGATTGAATGCGCGTCACGTACAAATCGGTGGTGTTGCCAATCTTCCGATACACAAACAACTCGCGTTCGGTGGTGGGTACCACGACAAAACTATCCACTTTTAACTGGATGCCAGTGCCGGCTGCAGGTGCCGCCAACGGAGAAAACGTCGCGGTTTGCAGTCGATTGTCTTTCAAGACCATCGTGTCGACAACATTGCCGGTGCGCGGAGCGCCGGCCTCAATCCAGCGGCGCACGTATTCCAACTGACCCGCCGACACGCCCTGCGTTGTACCCATCGGCATAAACTGACCGTAGTCGCGGCTATGATGACCGGGCACCCAGGCCATCTTATGAAAGAGCAGCGAGCTATCGGCGTGATACGCGCTCACGCGTTTAAGGCCGTCCGCATTGGCAATCTGTTGGACGGATGCAATGCCCACCATTTGTTGGTACGCGGAGTCGGCAGTGAGCACAAGTTTGGATTGCCGCGCCTCACTTGACCCGCTGCGGTGGCAGTTCGCACACGAAGGATCAAGTATCTCTCGTTGAATGCGCGCAAACGATCCGTCAGTCGCCGCCGCTGGCGTGACGGCGACCGGCGGCGTTGCTGACTTGTCGCCACCACTACACGCCGAGAGCAGCGCAGATGCAAGAACGAGCAGGACGCGCGAACGATGAGCCATGGATTCCTCAACCCCGAGTATGAACGCTTTCCCCTAAGCCCTATTCCCTATCCCGATACAAATAGCTCACCTTTGCAAAAACAACATCCCGGGCGCGCTGCAACTGATCCGGACCGGCCGGTCGATTCGACGCGAGTGCATCACCGTATCCGAGGTAAAATACCGTCCCCGGCGACGGAAGGTACGAAAATAGAAAGTCGAGGCGAGCACGAGCACGCTCGAAGCCTGTCGCCGCGGTATACAATCCGGCAGCACTACGAAGAAAAACTGGCGCATTCGTTCGCGAGTCGTCGCGCAGTGTCGCCTGTCGGAGCAGGCTGTGCTCGCCGATCACGCGCACAAATACTTGCCGCGTGACCTGATACTCCACGCGCTGTCGCAACACTTGCCGCAGCAGAACGCGCGTGCCGTCCGAGTGCCGATCGTACGTTTCGTAGCCCACGGTGGAGGCAAGTCGCAGCTGCTCTGATGGCCGGACGTTAAGCGTCGCCGCAACGTTCACGATGTCCGCCGAACTCCACTCCGGAAAGTTTTCGTCTTTGCCGACAATGACGAACGTATTGAACGAAAAGCGCCGAAACTCAGGTGTGCCAACCGACAGTACCCAATCCAAGTTGGGCAGTCGCTTTGTGCCGGTATACGGAAGGGTATCGACACCACCGACGCGTGGTTTGACGACAGCGTAGTTCGCATAGAGCGCTTGATCAAACCCAAACGATTCGATCAGCGCTTGCGCACCCACTTGCCATCCACCACGGAGACGCGTGTTGGTTCGAAAATGCAATTGCAGATCTTGCGCATTGCGCCGATGCACGATGTCGTCGTAGCGCCACCGAGCCGCGACAAACACTTCGGGCACAAATTGTTCGACGACGGCACCAGACGCACCAAACCACGTGTAGCGATGTGTCGCTTGCACGTTGGCGACACCAGGGCGGGAAATAAATCCGCTTTGCGCATCAAAGTTTGTGCTGATGCCCCCGGTCTGATACCGCGCATAAAAATGCCGTCGATTCACGGTCGCACTCAAATTCCACAATGGATGCGGCGACGTTGTGGTATCGGCGTGTGTCATACTCGCCGCACTCTGAGCCTGTATGCTCAGCGCGCCGCGCACCCAGCGACCGTCAAGTCCCAGCACGCGGTTCCATCGATCGCCTTCCACTTTGTCGGTATACACCAAGCCGAGGCGACTCTGCGGACCGATATCGCGCTGCACGCGCACGACGTTGTAAATCGGCGATTGTCGACCGTTATACGAGGCATCTTTGGTATCGACGGCAGACAGCACACCAAGGTCAAATCCACCCTGCTTCCCCGTCAACTTGACTGCGGCCACCGGTTGTGAAATACGTCGCGTGTAAATGAGATTGGACGGCGTCGTGAACTGTTCAAGGCTCTCCAGGAAAAATGGACGACGCTCCGCAAAAAATACGGCCACCCGCGGATCGAGCGAGAAAAGCGTGGCGTCCGCTTCAACTTGCGAAAAGTCCGGATTGGCGGTGCCCGCGACTGTCAGGTTGCTCGTCACCCCCCAGCGAACACTGCCGCCTATCGCTGGGCGAGTCGTCGCGTAATTCCATCTTGAGGTCGCAACATTCGACGTACCAACCGCACTCGTTGTGACCGTGGGAATCACATCAAGTGTTAGACCACGCCGTAGATCACGCAGTCCACTCAACCGACCTGATTGCGCAAGGAAACTCGATCCAGCGCGTTGGGCCGGTGCCCAACTTTCCTCGTAACCTGTCGCCTGCACGGTGCGCAATATGTGCAATTGCCACTGCTGAATTTCGCTTTGGCTGTATCGCAAACTCTTGAATGGAATTTCGATCTCAACCTCGTATCCCCAGTCCGTCACATGCCCCTTCGATTCCCACAAATAGTCAGGTGACAAATCCACGGACTCACGCGTTTTCGGCGCGCCGCCCGAGAATCCATTGCCCGACGTCGTGCCCGTCTCAGTAAGTACGCCGTCACTCTGAATGCCCAATGGATTGACCGCGAATACCAACGCTTGCCGACTGTCGCCGTAAGTGCCGAGAAAAAGTTGCACGTTATCGTCTTGTGAGATCTTGTCGCGGTCAGCCAACGTCGCGCGCACCGTTCCCGGCGGCGCGAAGGCGCGGATGCCGACGTGCAACGCCGTTGGCGAATACCACACGAGCACTTCAGTACTATCTTTTGCGGCCACGCCGTCGGTCGGAGAGTATTGCGAAAACCCCGTCAACAGCGCTGCCGTAGCCCACTCCGGCTCCGCGAGGTTACCGTCAATCACCGTGCGTGCATCTCGGCGTGGCGTTACCACCGTCAAGCTGCCTCGACGTCCATCAAATACCGGCCCGACATGTGGCGGTATGGCGGGCGGCGTGGCAGAATCCGTCGGCGGTATGCCAGAGGACGAAAGAATTGCCGTTAGAGCCACGAGTACGATCACGGCGAGAGCGAAGTCGGAGGGAAGGGCGCGTCGGGTGTCATATCCGTAGCTTACGTCAGACTGCATCCCGAGAACAGAGCAATGATTGACTGGACGCGACGAACCGCGCGGCGTTGGACACTGAGTATCAGCGTGGTGTGCCTTGGTCTGCTCGCCTGCCACCGCCGAGCAACCTCCGTCGCGACTGTGGCAGACACGACATCAGCCATGGCGCCGATGATCGACTCGGTGTCCCCGGATACGGTGATCA
>JAYTTR010000322.1:0-1658 GCA_043744935.1 Gemmatimonadaceae bacterium | reverse complement strand
TCCGAATCCCCTTCGGAGAGATGGCGATGCCCTGGCTGGAGACCGATCCCATGTTCGAGCGGCATCACTTCGCGCAGGATCTCGCGAGCGGGATGTGGACGATGAGCGAGCTCTGTGCGCGCTACGGCATAAGTCGCAACACCGGGTACAAGTGGCGTGAGCGCTATCTCGCCCTCGGTGTATCGGGGTTGGCTGAGCACAGTCGCGCCCCGTTGTCGTCGCCGAATGAAACGGTGCCGAAGATCATCGAAATGATTCTCGCCGAGCACACGCGCTATGGCTGGGGCGCACGCAAGATTCTCAAACGCCTGCAGACGATGGATCCCACGGTCGCGTGGCCCGCGCGCAGCACGATCTGTGACATTCTCGAACGCCACGGTCGTGTCCGCCGCCGCCGGACGCGTACGCACTGGAAACACCCGGGCGCCGCGCCGTTGCAGACGACCGCGCCGAACCAGGTATGGACGATCGACTTCAAGGGCCAATTCCGTATGCGCGATGGCATCTATTGCTATCCGCTCACGATCGTCGATCACTTCAGTCGCTACGTGCTGTGCTGTCAAAGCTTTCCTGATGTGCGCGCTGAAGGCGTGCACCGCGAGCTGCGTCGACTCTTCCGTGCGCACGGATTGCCCGACGCGATTCGCAGCGACAACGGCGCACCGTTCGCCTCGAACGGCATTCATGGGCTCAATCGCCTCAATGCGTGGTGGCTGCAACTCGGCATCGCGCATCAGCGGATCACGCCGGCGAGTCCGCAAGAGAATGGTGCGCACGAACGCATGCATCGGGAGCTCAAAGCCAAGGTCACGAAGCCCGCAGCGGCGAATGCGACGGTGCAGCAGCGCGTGTTCAACACGTTTGTACAGACCTACAATCACGTGCGCCCACACGAAGCGCTGCAGGATCAAACGCCCGCGTCGCGTTGGCGCGCATCAGCGCGACCGTTTCCGTCGCGTATCACCCCACCAACCTATCCTGGTCACTTCGAAGTGCGCCGCGTGAGCAGCGCCGGCACCTTTCGCTTGCACAACGGACAGCAGTTTTTGAGTCAGGCCCTGAATGACGAAATGATTGGACTGGAAGAAGTGCAGGACGGCATCTGGAACGTGCTCTACTACGACACCTTGCTCGGTCGCTTCGACGAGCGCACCCGCACCATTACCGGCGCGCCATCACTCAAGAAAGGCTGTTAACGATGTCCCCGGACAAAGTGTCACCTATCTTCCCGGCTGTTCACTCCCCATCTCTACTCCAGATGGCTGCGTAACATCCAAGCGTTCTTTTCGTGAACTGCCAGGCGCCTCGTGGCGAGATCGGCGCTCCCCTGGTCATGCGCCGCTTCCGCCGCTTCGATGACAGCCCGCGCCGACGCCGTAACAGTGTCCTGATCTGAAACTAGGTTCAGAATCATCTCTTTGGCGACGGGGCGTCCAGTCTCCTCCTTGACGGCCGTGAGCTTGGCAAACGCGGAGTAACTTCCCGGCGCAAATGCACCCAAAGCGCGAATACGCTCCGCAATTTCATCCACTGCGAGCGCAAGCTCCGTGTACTGCGTCTCGAACAGCGTGTGGAGCGACGTGAACATCGGACCTGTGACGTTCCAGTGATAGTTGTGCGTCTTGAGGTAGAGCGTATAGCTGTCGGCCATCAGCGTG